>JBFIJS010000007.1:0-20285 GCA_041600595.1 Saprospiraceae bacterium
AGTTGGCCGAACTGAGTCTGATATGACGGTTCAGTTCCGTATCCAGAAAAGCTTGTTTTACTAAGGCCTGGCAGTCATCAAAGGTTCCATCAACTTCTAAGGCGGCTATATTGTCTCCCAGGGTCGTCAACTGCTTTTCTTGTAAATGGCTCACCTTACCGGAAGGGTAGAGGATTACTACTTTAATGCCGGGGGTTTTATGAAAACCAGCGGCCACTGCTCCGCCCGTATCCCCGGAAGTAGCAACCAGGATCACCAGTTCCCTATTATCCTCTTTATTGAAATAACTCATGAGCCGGGCCATAAATCTTGCGCCAAAATCCTTAAAGGCCAGAGATGGTCCGTGAAATAACTCCAGAATCTTTTTTTCATCATCTAATGAAACCAAAGGTGCCGGAAAGGTGACAGAAGATTCAATCAACTGCCTTACATCCTTTTCGGGAATAGCCCCCTGGAAAAGAGCCTTGCATACTTCAATTCCGATTTCCTGAAAACTCAGGCTTTTTAAGTGCCGGAAAAAAGAAAGGGGGAGGGTAGGGATTGATTCGGGCATGTAGAGGCCATTGTCTTCCGGCAATCCTTTAAAAACGGCTTCTTCTAAAGAAACAAACTTAGAAGTATTTTTTGTGCTGTAAAGTCTCATATGCTGGTTGTTTTTGGATGTATGTGGGCTGCGGTTGGTTAATACTTGATGGCGCCTTCTTGATTAATCGGAGAAATATACAACTGGCAATCGATCTTAGCATCGTGAAAGACCTTCTGCATAGCCTCTCCGGCTGCCTCGGCAATCAAACTATTTGCATTCAGAGTGAAGATGGAAGGACCTGCCCCCGAAATACTGCAACCCAGAGCTCCTGCATTCAAGGCGGCCTCCTTTACTTTGTAAAAGTGAGGGATAAGTTTTGCTCTTTGTGGTTCGATGACAACGTCATTTAACGAACGTCTGATCAATTCTAAATCAGAGTTAAAAAAACCGATGAGTAGTCCGCCAAGGTTAGCATTTTGCTGAATCATTTTTCCCAGAGGAACAACATCACTCAGGATGCCGCGGGCGTCTTTTGTCAATATTTCCACTTCCGGGTGAATGACCGTAGCATAGAGACCACGGGGCACAGGCACTCTCTGTATGTCCAATGGTTCATTTTGCCGGGTGAGAATCATACCGCCCAGCATACAGGGTGCGACATTGTCAGCGTGGATACCACCTGAGGCCAGTTCCTCTCCTTGCAGTGCGAACGGCATCAACCCTCTCTTGTCGAATGGCCTTTTCAATAGTTCATTGACCGCAAAAGCGCCTGCCACTGCGCTGGCTGCACTACTACCCAACCCACTACCGATTGGCAGTTTCTTGTGCAACTCCATTTCAATACCTATTTTTTCTTCTCCCAAATGTTGGAGCAAACGAAGCGCTGCTAACCCTGCCGTATTCTTTTCTACTTCGTAAGGTAGTTTTCCTTTCGCTCCCGTTATCCTGGTAATCCTCAATCCTGGTTTGTCCACTATGCGGGCAATGATTTCATCTCCCGGCTGCTCAATGGCAAAACCCAGTACGTCGAACCCAACTCCGGCATTGCCGACAGAGGCCGGGGCGAATACTTTAATTCCTGAACTCATTTATGAAAGGTAATTTCCTATTTGAATAATTTCCGCAAAAACCCCGGCAGCTGTAACTTCTGCTCCGGCCCCCGGCCCTCTAACCACCAATGGTCGTTCCTTGTAGCGTTCTGTTGTAAAAACGATCATATTATCGCTACCGCTCAAAGAATAAAAAGGATGGTCCGGCCCAACTTCTTTCAGGCCGATTCTGGCTCGGCCATTTTCCAGCGAAGCTATCATGCGGAGTACTTTGCCATTCTTTTCGGCGTTGGCCCGACGGCTTTCAAATTGGTCGTTGGCCTTTTCCAGTTCCGTAAAAAACGCCTCGACGGTTTTGGCATCCTGAGCTGCTTCAGGAAGTATGTTTTCGATTTCCACATCCGCAGTTTCCATAGCCAGGCCAGTCTCCCGGGCGAGGATCAATATTTTACGGCGAATATCAGCCCCGCTGATATCTTCCCTCGGATCGGGCTCGGTAAACCCTTTCTCCTTTGCCTCTTTTACTATTTCACTAAAGGGTCTTTCTTTGCATAAACTGTTGAATATGAACGACATAGACCCGGAAAAGACACCCTCGATCTTAATGATCTGGTCACCGCTCAGCATCAAATCGTTTAAAGTCGAGATAATGGGAAGTCCTGCTCCGACATTTGTTTCATAAACAAATTGAACCCCTCTTTTGGCGGCTATATTTTTTAAACGGAGGTATTGTAAATAAGAAGAAGACGTTGCGATCTTATTAGGAGTCGAAATAGAAATGCTGCTCTCCAAAATTGTTTCGTAAAACTGGGCTACCTTTTGGTTGGCCGTATTGTCCACAAAGATGGTGTTCGACAAGTTCATGTTCTTCATCTTACTGACGAACGTTCCAATATCTGCGGGTTCGTCGGACTGGTCGAGTGCTTCTCTCCAGGCGGAGAGGTCGACCCCGTTTTCAGCAAAGACCATCTTTCTGGTATTGGAAAGACCAATTACTTTTATTTCCAAACCTCTCTTCTCTTTGAGGAAATGTGCCTGCGACCTGATCTGCTTGATTAATGTCGAGCCAATCAATCCGACACCGATCATGAACAGGTGCAGCTCTTTCGTATCGGAAAGAAAGAAGGCTTCGTGCAGGGCATTCATGGCTTTGGCTTCGTCGTCTCTTCTCACCACGGTGGAAATATTCAACTCCGAAGACCCCTGAGCGATGGCGATCACATTTACACCATTCCGGCCAAGTGCCTGAAACATGCGCCCGGCAATACCCGGTCGCAGCCGCATGTTTTCTCCGATGATGGCTACTACGGAAAGGTCGGTCTCAGCTTTGATGGGCTCCACCTGGCCCTTTTGCATTTCGTACTCAAATTCTTTCGCCACTGAGCGCTGCGCTTTCCTGGCATCTCCGGGTGCTACGGCAAATGTGATGGAGTGCTCGGACGAACCCTGGGTAATCAAAATGACGCTGATGCCTGCGTTCGACAAGGTACCAAACAACCTGCCGGCGATGCCCGGAACACCAAAAAGGCCACTGCCCTGAAGTGTAAGCAGGGCGACCTGATTGATAGAGGAAATTCCTTTAACCGCGTGTCCATTTGGGTCTGTTTGATCGGAAATGAAAGTGCCGGTGAAAGCAGGGTTGAAAGTGTTCTTTATGTAGAGCGGAATATTCTTTTTAAGTGCAGGCTGTAAGGTAGGCGGGTAAATGACTTTTGCTCCGAAATGAGACATCTCCATGGCCTCTGCATAAGTCATATTTGGAATCGTAAATGCCTTTTTTACCTTTCGGGGGTCGGCCGTCAGAACACCGTTCACGTCCGTCCAGATTTCTATGGCTGTCGCATTTAATCCTGCGGCCAGAATCGCTGCAGTATAATCAGACCCACCCCGGCCCAGAGTGGTGGTCAGTCCGCCTTTTGAAGAAGAAACGAAGCCTGTAACTACCTGAACCTCTGGGTGTTGTGAAAAATATTCTCCAATTTTCTTTTCGGTTTGGTCAAAATCAACTTTGGCGCTGCCAAATGTTTTATCGGTTTTAATGATTTGCCGGGCGTCGAGATAGGATGCGGGAATGCCCGCCTGTTGCATGGCGTGGGAAATGACAAATGCAGAGTTGCGTTCGCCAAAACTAAGAACGTAATCCATGGTGCGGGGTGAAGCCTCTCTGACCAGGAAAATGCCGTGCAGCAAGTTTTCCAGAACCTGGTGGTTCTCTGTCATTTCGGCAAGTACCTGATTTTTAAGAGGGTTGGCCAACAACTCATCGACCGCTTTTTTGTGCCTTTTGCTAAAAGCCGCAAACTTTTCCTTGTAGCCCTCATCGCCCTTTTCTGCCAATTGACTCATCTCTATCAGGCTATCTGTTACCCCGCCAAAAGCAGAAAAAACAACCGTGAATTTTTCTCCGCGCTTATAATAGTTTTTGAGAATTTCGATCAGACTCCTGATGCGATCAGGGGTGCCAACGGAGCTTCCGCCAAATTTTAGGACTTTCATGGTTTAATCCCGGATAAAATCAGAAAGGCACATCCGGATTCTGTTTTTTCAAAAAAAAAGGAAGCTGCATGGCCGATCATTGATTAAGATTTATTTTAATACAATGCTTGTAAAAAAAGTGCCAAAGTAATGGATTCTGCGGTCATTTGATGGATTGACCGTCAAAATAGCCATGCCTGTCCGCCACTCCGGACGCAGAGAAAATGCTGTCACCCGACAGGTTTGGGTATTGACCGGGATTCATTTTTTCTATAAAGAATACCGTACAAAAAAAGTGATTGGTAGAATCCGGAAGTGTATCTGTGTTTTTTCGCAAGAATAGATCATGTAGGCATTGTTTAAGCGGCGAATTCTTGCGAATATTCGCTATGTTCAGTATATCTTTGCTGTATGAGTCAAAAATCACCGAACGATAGAATCATTTTTGGGCTCAAGCTCAAACATCTTCGCCAGAAAAAAAAACTGAGCTTTGAGAAATTCTCAGAAGCTACGGGTATATCTGTTTCTTACCTGAACGAAATTGAAAAAGGGAAAAAATACCCAAAAGAAGACAAACTTGATTCCATAGCCAAGGCGCTGGAAACAAGCACCAAAGAACTGACCTCGCTCGACCTGGGCAAAAACCTGTCGCCCATTTCTGACCTTCTGAATTCTAACTTTCTCAACGAATTGCCACTCAATCTTTTTGATATAGACCTGGCCAAAGTTGTTGAGATCATCGCCAATGCGCCGGCTAAAGTAGGTGCCTTTATTTCAACGCTGGTTGAACTGGCCAGAAACTACGCATTGGCTGAGGAAAACTTTTACTTCGGAGCTTTGAGGTCCTATCTCGAGTTGCACAACAACTACTTTGAAGAAATTGAAATATCGGTATCAGATTTTGCCGAAAAACACCATTTGCCAAAAGATAAAATGCTGGATGCCGGTCAGCTTTCAAAATTGCTGGAAAAAAAATACGGGTATAAAATAGTGGAAAACGGTTTGCGAGACTATCCCGAGCTCTCCGAAATCCGGTCTTTGTATGTACCCAAAAGAAAACGGCTATTGCTCAATGGTCAACTGACTGAGATGCAGAAGGCCTTCCAGTTTGGTAAAGAACTTGGCTTTAAATACCTCGACCTGAAAGAACGAGCCAATACAGCCTCTCTTCTTCGTGTCAATTCTTTTGAAGAAGTTCTTAGTCACTTCAAGGCTGGCTACTTTTCCGCGGCATTGCTGATCAACAGAGAAGCTTTTATTCAGGACATGGAAGTTTTTTTTGGTAAAAAACAATGGGATGGAGAGTTTATCCTTAACCTTTTGCGAAAATATCAGGTCTCTCAGGAAACACTGATTCAACGTATGACCAACATTCTGCCCCAATTCTTTGGGTTGGAAAACCTTTTCATGCTCCGCTTTATCCACACTCCTTCAATCAAACATTTCAAAATGGATAAAGAATTGCACCTGAACCGCAAGCACCGGCCACATGGCAACGCCCTTTCCGAGCATTATTGCGGCCGCTGGCAATCCATTTCTTTGTTGAACAGCCTGGCAGAAATGCAACAAAGTGGCAGATACACCGGCGCATTAGTCGGAGTGCAACGCTCCCAATACCTGGGGACAAATGACGAATACCTCTGCTTCACGCTGGCCCGTCCGGCCTACCCGTCACCCGAAAAAAACGTCAGCATCACAATCGGCATCCTCATCGATGAAGTCCTGCGGGAGAAAGTTAAATTCCTGGATGACCCGGCCATTTCGGTGAAAGAAGTCCATACCACCTGCGAAAGATGCCCGGTCAGTAATTGTGCAGAGCGTACGGCTCCACCCACCATTGTCGAAGCCAAAAACCAGCGCAGACGCGTGCAAGAAGTTTTGAAAACACTTGAATAACCGTTTCAATCTCATTTTACCGAAAAACGGCTTCACCTTTTTAAAAGAAAAAATTCTTAGAGTTATCAAAATTTAATAAGTTCACGCTCGGATTTTGCAAAACCTTTATTGGTATTCCCTTTCGTTTCAGTTTGGAAAGCACCCATCCGCCGTTCTGCAGATAAGGTATATTGACCAAAGCAGAAAAGGCCCTTATGCGACCAACTGCAAACGCCCGCCAATAGAAGGAGGATTTTCTAACCAGCGCCGTTCCCAAATTTTGGGATCACAAAACCTTACATTATTATTATGGCTTACGACACTAAAAACATTAGAAACGTAGTATTGCTCGGACATCCGGGCTGTGGAAAAACGACCTTTGCCGAAACGATGCTGTTTGAAACCGGGGCTATCTCCAGGCGAGGGTCAGTACAGGAGCAGAATACCGTTTCGGATTATACCGATCTCGAACACGAAAGAGGGAACTCTCTATTCTCCACATTGATGCATGACGACTGGAGAGGTAATAAGATAAATGTGTTAGACACACCGGGCTTTGACGACTTTGTCGGTGAAGTGGTTTCATCGCTGAAAGTCTCCGCAACGGCACTCATGCTGCTCAATGCAAAAAGTGGGGTCGAAGTTGGATCAGAATTGCTTTGGGAGTATGTGGAGAAGTTTGAAACGCCGGCCATATTTGTCGTTAATCAGCTGGATGCCGATAAAGCAAATTATGACTCGACAGTAGAGCAGGCAAAGGAACGCTTCGGAAGCAAAGTACTGCCCATCCAGTACCCGTTGAATCCCGGCACCGGGTTCAATACCATTGTTGATGCCCTTCGCATGACGATGTATGTTTTCCCGGAAGGCGGTGGTAAGCCCGAGAAAAAGCCAATTCCGGAATCGGAAAAAGACCGTGTCGGCGCTATGCACCAGGCGATCGTGGAAGCTGCCGCTGAAAACGATGAGGAATTGATGGAACGCTTTTTTGACCAGGGCACACTTTCCGAAGAAGACCTCGCCTATGGTTTGCGAATGGCCATGGCTCAACGGTCTATCTATCCATTGTTCTGTTGTTCTGCTTTGAACAATATGGGTAGCGGCCGCATCATGGGCTTTCTCAATGATGTGTGCCCGAATCCTGCCGAAAGAAGGGAATTAAAACTGGAAGGTGGCGGTACTCTGAAATGTGATGCCGCTGGCGATACATCTATATTTATTTTCAAAACGCACAATGAACCCCGTGTGGGCAATATTTCCTATTTCAAAGTTTGCTCCGGCACTCTAAAATCAGGTGATGAACTGGTCAATGCGGACAACAGAACAACAGAACGAATCGGACAGCTTTATATCGCTAACGGCAAAAACAGAGACTCTGTCGATGAACTGAAAGCTGGCGACCTTGGCTGTACGGTCAAGCTGAAAAACTCCCACACCAACCAAACCCTGAACAAAAAAGGTGTTGACCGGAAAATAGAACCCATCCAGTTTCCGAACTCCCGGATCGAAGTGGCTGTGGAGCCCCCCAGCAAGAACGACATGGAAAAATTGATGAAAGCACTTCATGTCATTGAGGAGGAAGATCCAACTTTGGTTGTCGAACAATCAAAAGCATTGAAACAAACACTCTTGTATGGGCAAGGTCAACTTCAACTCGACCTGGTCAAGCACCGGATCGAAACGGAGCAAAAGATTGCCATGCAATTTGTCAGACCTCGTATTCCTTATCGGGAGACCATCACCAAAGAGGCAAATGAATCTTATCGTCATAAAAAACAATCGGGAGGTTCCGGCCAGTTTGCGGAAGTACACATGCGCATCGAGCCTTACCATGATGGTATGCCAGAGCCCAACGGGCTTACGGTCAGGAAGACCGAAGTAGATGACCTTCCCTGGGGCGGCAAGTTGGCTTTTTACTGGTGCATTGTTGGTGGCTCTATCGATGCCCGTTTCTCCAATGCTATAAAAAAAGGTGTACTGTCAAAAATGGAAGAAGGCCCGCTGACGGGCTCAAATTGTCAGGACATCCGGGTCAGTATTTACGATGGTAAAATGCACCCGGTAGATTCCAACGACATGGCCTTTATGATCGCAAGTGTGCAGGCGTTCAAAAGTAATTTCAGCAAAGCAGGCCCACAACTTCTGGAACCCATCTATGACGTTGAAATATTATGTTCAAGCGAAGTGATGGGAGATGTAATGGGGGATCTTCAAACGCGAAGGGCGATTATCATGGGGATGGATGCAGACGGGCATTATCAAAAGATCATTGCGAAAATACCTCTGGCAGAAATGTATCAATATTCTTCCACACTTCGGTCCATTTCCCAAGGGAGGGCCAAATTTTCCAGAACTTTCAGCGAGTACTCTCCCGTACCGAATGACATTCAGCAAAGGTTGATAGCTGAGTTTAAAGCACAGGAAGAGGAAGAGGATTAAACCTTTATTTATTACATCATTCCCATGCTCTTTGACTTCAATTGATAGATGAGTTTTGGGAAAATAAAAAATGGGAAGCAGCAGTTATTTGCTGTTTCCCATTTCCTTTTTCAAGATATGAACTATTGGTGGGTTAGCCGTCTCCGTCGAAACTAAGTATTTTAATTTCTACACGCTGGTTCTTTTTTCTTCCAAAAACAGTCGCATTGGAAACGATTGGATTTCTTTTTCCATAGCCTTTGTATTCGATTCTGCTCCGGGGAATTCCTTTCGAGATGAGAAAATCAGCCACGGCTTTTGCCCGTTTGGTTGACAAATTATCACAATACTCATGAGAAGGAATGTTATTGGTGTGTCCACCGATCTCCACTTTCACATCTGGATTGCTGACCAAAAATTCGTGGATTTCCTCCAAAACAGGATAGGAAGGACTCGTTATGGCGAAACTATCCGACTTAAAATACAACTGGTCAATTTGGATGATTTGTCCTTTTTTGATTTTGCTGCGTTCCAGTTCGCCCAGAATTTTCGGAGGCGAAGAGGTCGTTGGTTCGGCAGAAACCGGGTTCTTTTCCGGAAGGCTTGGTTCGTCCACTTTGGGAGGTGTTGGCGGAGGGAGAGGCTCGGCAGTGACAAGGTTTTCATCACAGGGTATGGGTAGAATAGCGCTGGCGTCATCCATCAGGATGTTGCCATTATAGGGAAAAGGAGTTGGCGTATTGTAGAATACTTCAAAAATGATGTACTGGTAATTTCTTTTGGGTTTGAATTGAAATTGATTGACCAACCATCGACTTGTGATTACGGGGTCGCTTTCATCGAGCAATTCATCGCGGCCACAGATAGAGTTGCCTCCCCATATTCTCAATTTAGCAGGTGTAATAAAATTGACAGGTTGGGAGCTTTTTCTGCTCGGGCTTTCGTACATCAACGAACGTGATAAATAAATGCTGAATTCATAACACTGTCCGGCCATCATTGGTCTCTCCAGTCTTTGACTGATCCTTTCCCAGGTATCATTGTCCCTCACCACCATTCCGATATAAGTATTGCCATGATAGGGCTTTGAGTCTACTTTAAAAGTACTTCCTTCCTTGGGGTGAATATCCGGGATGGATTCTCCCGGAAACCCACAGTCATACCATCCGGTAATCATGTCACCATTAACGCTGCCTTCCATAGGAGTTCCTTCGAAGGAGGGGTTTCTTAGTAAGATAGGCTCACTCTCCTGGGCAAAACCTGACAACGAAAATGTGCAACAAAGAAGCAGAAAAAGAAATCGTAGGCTTCCCATGTTAATATTTATTGGTTAAAAATTAAAGACAAAGGTCAAACGTAATTATGGCCGCAATAGTTTGTTCAAGAAGTTAGCGTTCTATTAAAAACAAGTTTAGCCCTTATGGGCTGCATCCCAGTCCAAACAGAGAAAAATCCGCAGACACTGGGACTCTGCTGTTTACTTAAACGCATTTATTCCTGTAATATCCATGCCGGTAATCAGCAGATGAATATCGTGTGTACCTTCGTAAGTCAGCACCGTCTCCAGGTTCATCATGTGCCGCATGATCGGGTACTCATTCGTGATACCCATACCCCCCAGGATTTGACGGGACTCTCTGGCTACGGTCAATGCCGTGAACACATTATTTCTTTTGGCCATCGAAATTTGGGCCGGGGTCGCCTTACCCACATTGGCCAGCGTTCCTAAACGCCAGGCCAAAAGCTGAGCCTTTGTCAGCTCGGTGATCATTTCGGCTAATTTTTTTTGTGTCAGTTGGAATCCGCCGATTGGCCGGTCAAACTGTACCCGTTCCTGCGAGTAGCGCAATGCCGTATCATAACAATCAAGCCCGGCACCAATAGCTCCCCAGGCAATACCATACCTTGCTTTGGAAAGGCAGGAAAGGGGCCCTTTCATCCCTGCCACACCCGGCAGTACATTTTTCTTGGGCACGCGCACGTCTTCAAAAATCAGTTCCCCCGTAATGGAGGCACGAAGCGACCATTTTCCATGAATTTCCGGAGCAGAAAAACCTTTCATCCCTTTTTCAACGATCAATCCCCGGACAACTCCCTCTTCATCTTTTGCCCACACAACAGCAATATCGGCTACCGGCGAATTCGTGATCCACATCTTTGCCCCGTTCAGAATATAGGCATCTCCGTCGTCTTTCAGGTTGGTGATCATTCCACTTGGGTTGGAGCCATGATCGGGCTCTGTCAGACCAAAACACCCGATGTATTCTCCAGACGCCAACTTTGGCAAATAGTAATCTTTTTGCTCCTCGCTACCAAATCGGTAGATAGGGTACATGACCAACGATCCTTGTACCGACGCCATAGATCTGATGCCACTGTCACCCCTTTCTAACTCCTGCATAATGATGCCGTAGGCTATTTCGTCCATACCGCCGCAGCCATATTTGGCGGGCAGGCTCGGTCCAAATGCACCTATTTCTGCCAGTCCTTTAAACAGGTGCCGGGGGCATTCAGCCCGCTCGGCATATTCTTCAATAATGGGACTGACTTCCGACTTCACCCAGGTGCGGACTGCGTCCCGGGCGATCAGGTGTTCTTCACTCAGTAGTTCATCTACACCATAATAATCGTGGTGTTGGTAGCGATCTTCTTTAGCTTTTTTTTGCACAGCCGTTGCGCCGTTTGATGTGTGTTGCATGGTTGAAATTCGGTTAGATATAAATAAATAATTTTATCACAAAGTTACCTATTATTAATCATACTCGTCATGTTTCCTATTATTAGCAACTGTCTTGCCGCAAGTAAAGTACAGGTAAACTTTTTCTACTTTTGGCCTCGGGTGTGATACTTGAAAATGATAACCAGTAAACTCAAAGATCAATGTCAGTCATAGCACTTGAAGGAATGCGCTTCCGTGCAAATCACGGTTTTTATAAGGAAGAACAAATCCTTGGCGGGGATTATATCGTCGATGTCCATATCACCACGGTTTTCACCAGGGCATCTGTCGACGATGATTTGAAAAAAACGCTCAACTACGAAACAGTCTATCTCATCTGTGAGGCAGCTATGAAGAAGAATTCCAAATTACTGGAAAATGTAGCAGACCGCATTTCCATGGACCTAAGGCACCAGTTCGGGTACATCAAAGAGTTGAAAGTAAAAGTAAAAAAGCTGAACCCGCCGTTGGGCGGCAGGGTCGAATCTGCCTGGGTTGAAGTAGATGGTTACTATTCAAAAAAATGTGCCCGGTGCGCCCGCCCGATGATCTGCTACAAAGACACATCTTGTTGGTGCCTCAACACCAAAGTTTACCGGCAAACCCTGGAACAGATGAAAACACACTATGGTAATGATTGCCTCTGTGAGGAGTGTCTCCAGTTTTTTGCCGGCTGATTATTTCAAACAATAACAGTTTGATAAGTGCCCGATTCGCCAGGCCACCGTCTGTAACTATGAATTAAACAAAACCATTTTACCTGATTAATTATGAAAAAAATACTTTTTGCTTTTCTGTGTTTTCAACTGACTGCCTGCGACCCTGCCGCCCTGCGAAGTGTGCTGGACACCCTGAACACCGGCGAACTAACGACGGCCGAAGTTTCATCCGGCTTGAAACAAGCCCTCGAAATCGGCATCGGCAAAGGCTCTGACCTACTTTCTCAAAAAGACGGCTACTTCAAAAGTGAATACAAAATTCTGCTTCCGCCCGAGGCGAGGACGGTAGCCGAAAAACTTAGCGCCATTCCAGGTTTTTCCAACGTGGAAGATATTATTCTGGAAAAAATAAACCGAGGAGCAGAAGACGCCGCTAAAAGAGCGAAGCCTATTTTCGTTTCCGCCATCCGGCAAATGTCATTTGCCGACGCCATGGATATTTTGCTGGGAGAAAAAAATGCTGCAACGGCCTATCTCAACCGCACGACCAATCAACAACTATACGATGAATTTAATCCGGTCATTGTACAATCCCTTGACAAGTTCGACGCCCGCAAATACTGGAAAGATGCTGTAGATGCCTACAATAAAATACCATTCGTGCAAAAGGCCAACCCCGACCTCGATGATTATGTAACCAACGAAGCATTAAAAGGGCTTTTCTCAATGGTTGAAAAAGAGGAATTAAATATTAGAAGTAATGTAGCTGCCAGGACGACAGACTTGCTGAAGAAGGTATTTGCTAAGCAGGATAACTGACAAAAAGCGAAAAATGCAGAACAGCTTACCTGTTGTTCTGCATTTTTCGTTTCGCATTTTACTCTCTTGAGTCCTGGATCTTTTTCTTGTCCGCCTCTTTCATTCCCTCCTTGATCTCTTCCTCGATCGAGCTTTTAGCATTGTTGAACTCTTTGATGCCCTTGCCAATTCCTCTCATCAATTCGGGTATTTTTTTACCACCAAAAAGTAATAGGATTGCAAGTAAAATGAGGATCCATTCTCCTCCTCCTGGTAAACCAAACAAAAATATGTTATTCATGATAAATGATTTTTTATTTCAAAAATGTCGAGCAGATAACATGCAAGCGCATTTGTAAGCAAAGCTAAAGCAAAAAAACATCACCCGCTAAGCTGCTGCATAAGAATGTTAGTTGCCCCAAAAGTTTAATTATTTTTTAAACAAAAAGGTATCGGCGTTAAAGTACCTGTCATTTTTTCAAACCAATTTCCCGGAGCCTTTCGTTCAGGTACTCGCCGGCAGTGATCGGTTCGTAGGCCAGGGGCCTGTCTTTTGTGACGCATTTATCGAGGCAGGTCAGGTCCATATCGCTCCTGGGATGCAGGAAAAAAGGGATAGATAACCTCGGCTTGTGCCATTCCTCCCGTGGTGGGTTGACTACCCGGTGGGTGGTTGATTTCAAATAATTATTAGTCAGGCGCTGCAACATATCTCCGACATTGATCACGATTTCCCCTTCTTCGGGCACAATATCTACCCACTTGTTATCTTTTGTCAGCAACTGCAAACCACCCGCAGATGCCCCCACCAGCAGGGTAATCAGGTTGATATCTTCGTGTTGCTCGGCCCGGATTGCGCTATCCGGTTCCCGGGTGATCGGGGGGTAGTGAATGGCCCTTAAAATACTGTTCCCGAGGTTAATCCGCTCGTCGAAATAGCCTTCCCCTAAATCCAGGTGGATGGCAATGGCCTTGAGCAATTGGCCACCCGCCTGTTCGAAGGCTTCGTACAGCTGACGCCCTAGTTTCGGGAAATCCGGTTCTTCCTCGACTGCCACATTATCAGGGTAATGCTCCGGAGGTACGCCACCATTTTTTACTTCCTGACCGATTTGAAAAAACTCTTTCAAATCGGCATGTTTCGACTGCTTGGCGTGTTCTTTTCCAAAGGAGGTGTACCCGCGCTGCCCGGCCAGTCCTTCTATTTCGTATTTACGTTTTACGGCGACAGGCAAGGCGAAAAACCTTTTTGATGCATTGAAAAAGTCGTCGATTAGTTGGTTGGGTATTCCGTGATTGATGACTCCGACAAAGCCTATATTGTGAAAAGCATCTCCCAGTTTTTTTACAAAGTCGGTACGTTCCCCGGGCGAACCGTCTCTGAATCTGGAAAGATCAACAAGTGGTATGGCTCTTTTTTCCATGGCGAAATGTTTTTAAGTAGATGATGTTAAATAGTCGACACTCGAAAAAAGCATAAAGCGTTGATTTGTAAATTGTTGCTAAACTGTAATGTCGATGTAAGTTCGGGATTTCGCTGCGCTCAAACTGCCGACTTTTTTCTGCCAACTGTTTATTTACAACTCCGACAGGCAATCGGAGACACCTTCACTGGTGCATTTCTCCGGCTGAAAATTGGAGTGCAATAAACCTTAATTTACAAAGTTAGGCTTTTCCAAAAAACAATGGCTCCGAAAGGTTAGGCCCGTTGTGGCCCAAATCCATAACTTCGTGGATCGCACAAATGTTTTGACAAAAGAAACAACATACATACCGTCAGCAGGCACAAGCCTTCCCACCAATAACTTTTGGTACCACCTTCTTTTTTGGGTCATCTACTGGATCGTGTCCAGTATGCAGGACGTTTTTTTTACTTCTCATTTCAAAGAGAATTACAATATCCCTATTGTTCTGGGTTCGGTCGGCGTTATTTATTTCAATTACTATTACTGGATACCAAAATACCTGATTCGGCAAAAAAAATATTGGTTTTACACCATTGGCATACTTGCATTCATTATTCTCAATGCCTGGCTGGTAACCATTGTGTTGAGGAATTTCTTCTCCGATAGCGAATACTACTCCAACTGGGAGGGGACGTTCAACATTGCCGTGGACACAGCCGTTTTAGTAGGGCTCACCACCGCCTTCAAGTTTATCTTGCAATGGCAGGAAAGAAACAGCTACGCCACTCAACTGGAAAAGAAAAGCCTCGAAACCGAATTGGAAATGCTCAAATCCCAGATCAACCCCCACTTCATTTTCAATACCCTCAATACCATCTATTTCCTGCTGGAACAACAGGAAGAGGAAAAAGCTAAAGAGGCACTCCTGAAATTTTCGGACACCCTCAGCCATCAACTCTATGATTATAACAAGGACTGGATCGACCTGGGGAAGGAAATAGAATACCTGAAAAACTATATAGAACTGCAACGCATACGGCACGACGAGGAACTCCTTACCCTGCATTGCGACCTTCCCAGCCAGGCCAATGGTTACCAGATCGCTCCCATGCTGCTGATTCCTTTTGTTGAAAACGCCTTCAAACACGGCTCTAATTCCAATGGTTATGAAATCGATATTTCGATCACAATAAAAGATGGCAAACTCCATTTCACAACGTTGAACACTTCCAACCCTACCCCTTCTGCAGATGGCAAAAAGACAAAAGGTGGTATTGGTCTTAAAAATGTTCAGCGGCGCCTAGACCTTGTTTACCCCCGGCAGTACCAGCTGGAAATCAGCGACGATGGTCAGTTTTACAAAACTGATCTGACCATTAATTTAAACCACAAAAACACGATGCCATGACCAATAATATCACTATCTCCTGTCTCGTCATCGACGACGAACCGGTCGCACGTAAAGGGATCGCCGGCTATGTCGAACAAACACCTTTTTTAAAACTGGCAGGCACGTGCAAAGGCGCTCTTGCGGCCAATGATTTCCTGAGAAACAACCCTGTGGACTTGCTCTTCCTCGATATCCAAATGCCCGGACTGACCGGAACAGATTTTATGCGGTCACTGGAAAATCCCCCGGCGGTTATTTTTACGACTGCCTACCGGGAATATGCCATCGAAGGATTTGAACTGAACGCACTGGATTATCTGGTCAAACCGATTTCCTTTCAGCGTTTTTTAAAATCAGCGAACAAGGCATTGTCGCACTTCGACATGCTGCGCCGCCCTACCCCACCAATGGCAGAGGAAAAACAACCCGATCATTTCTTCATCAAAAGCGATGGGCAATACATCAAAATCATGCTCGACGATGTGTTGTATTTTGAATCGGAAAAAGACTACGTTTTTATCTACACCAAAAAGAAAAGATACCTCAATTTGATTTCTTTGAAACAGCTCGAAAAAGAGCTGCCCGCCGACAAGTTTATCCGCGTCCATCGTTCATTTATCGTTGCCATCGAAAAAGTAGAACTGATGGACGGCCACAAACTCATCATCCAGGACAAAGAAATTCCCGTCAGCCGAAGCTCACAGGAAATGATATACAGCCGGTTGATTGAAGGAAAACTCTGGAAAAGAGACCTCTGATGGAAAGGCCAGACGATACGTTGTAAAGAACGTCGGTCACGACAAGTCTAAGTTGACGACCTTCATTACCATAACGGCGGTTTTCTCCTCGGCAAAAGATCGCTTCATTTCACTGGCCAACACCGTCATGAGCAGGTCGTATTCGCCAAAAATTTGGGTACTCATGTTATTGGTCTGTACCGTGAGCCCCTGGTGTTGCCGGAGCCGCTCAATAAATTTAAGAATGGGGGTGCCATAATCGGCGTGCAATGGATACATACTCAATTCGATCGATGCCTTCATATTTTTAAAATTGTATTAGATTTTTGTAAAAAACCTTCCTATACAGGATTTTCCGGACAACGTAGTTTATTTAACCCTTCTTCCCTAACTTTACGTGTTCAATTTTTCATAAAAAGAAATATGAACACGATCCATACATTTAAAGTAGAGAGCATTGAAGGGGGAGAAATTGATTTTGCCCGTTTTATGGGTAAAAAGATTATAATAGTCAATGTAGCTTCGGCATGCGGTTTCACGCCGCAATACGGACAGTTGCAAGAGTTATACGAGGGATTTAGGGACAAATTAACCATCGTCGGCTTTCCTGCAAATAATTTTGGCGGACAGGAGCCGGGATCCAATCAAGAAATCAGGGAGTTTTGTTCCCTTCGATATGGTGTCTCCTTCCCAATGGCTGCAAAGATTGATATAAGCACCCATCCGATTTATCAATGGCTGACCAAAAAAGCCCTGAATGGCAAAATGGATTCTGCGGTAAATTGGAACTTTCAAAAATATCTTCTCAACGAAAGCGGACAACTGGTCCGCTGCCTGCCTTCTGCTGCTTCTCCTTTTGATGATGAAATAATGGATTGGATAAATAGCTGACAGCCCTGAACTCTTTTGCACCGGGCTGGCATAACGGCATTAACCAACAATTCACGATTTGCTGTTCAAAAATGTCATTGGCCAGAGCACTGCCAAAACCTTACTAAAAAGGATGGCAGATATCAACCGCATCCCGCATGCGCTGCTGTTGCTCGGAATGCCGGGCAGCGGAGGATTGGCTCTGGCGTTAGCATTCGCCCAATATGTGCTTTGTGAAAACAAACAGGAGGATGATGCGTGCGGCATTTGTCGAGGCTGCCTCAAAACCTCAAAATTAATCCACCCTGACTTGCATTTCTCCTTCCCCACCGTAGGTACGAATGTAACCAGCGATCACTTCCTCGACAACTGGCGGCAGGCAATCGCCGAAAATCCATATTTTGATGTAAACCAATGGCTGCAGATCATTGGAGCCGAAAACAAACAGGGAAACATCAACAAGGAGGAGTGTTCACAGATTATGCGGAAACTGAGCCTGAAAATATTTGAAGGCCAGTATAAAGTCATGTTGATCTGGTTGCCAGAATATCTCGGTAAGGAAGGCAACCGGTTGTTGAAACTGATTGAAGAACCACCAGACAACACCCTTTTGCTGTTGGTGGCAGAAAATCAGGAGCTCATTCTCAATACCATTCTTTCACGTTGCCAGTTGGTAAAAGTGCCGGCGTTAACCGACGAGGAAGTGGAGAACGGGCTCATGGATATGAAAAACTTACCCCGGGAAAAGGCCCGCCCCATTGCTCAATTGGCCGGCGGGAATTTCAACGAGGCTTTGAACATAGCAGCCCAGCCTGAAAGCGACAATTCCGCTCTCTTTTTAGAGTGGCTACGCAAATGCTACGTCGGAAACGGCGTAGAATTGGTAGGTTGGGTAGAAGATTTCACAAAACTGGGCAGGGAAAACCAGAAGCAATTTTTGCAGTATGGCCTGCATTTTATGCAGGAGTACCTGACCTTAAAAATGGCTGGTGCCAACAGCATCCTCGACGTCAGATTGCTGGCAAAAGAGCGCACCACCGCTGAAAACCTGACCAAAGTGGTCGGTTTTGACCAGATCGGGCACATCGTTGAGTTATTCGACGATTGCGCCTTCGGGATTGAACGGAATGCTAACCAGAAAATACTTTTTCTGGACGCTTCCATTAAACTTAACAAGATATTGCGGCGGCAAACGGCGAACGGTTGAAAATAACCAAATGGGTAGCAAGGGATTTCTACTAATCCAAATTGCCAACCCGGTTCCTCTTTCAACCATCCCCCGGCAACCGCCCACCTATAAATTATGGGATGTGCAGGATGTTCTGTTAAAACAAAAGACGGCAGCCCCATCGGTTGTCGCAGCAACGGTAATTGCAGCACTGGTGGCTGTAACCGCCTCAATACTTTCGACTGGCTCTCAGCCATGGAAATAGAAGACGTCGAACCATTCAATATCATTGAAGTGAGTTTTAAAAACGGCGCTCGTAAATCTTTCTATTACAACCAGCCTTACACCCGTGCCAGCACCGGCGACATGGTCGTCGTGGAGTCGCAGGCGGGGTCGGATATCGGACGGGTGTCCCTTACCGGCGAACTGGTTCGTTTGCAAATGCGCAAAAAGAAAGTAAAAGAAGATAACTATTTTCCTAAAGTCATCCGGATCGCCAACGAAAGGGACCTGGAAAAATATGCCGAGACCAAAGACCGGGAACAACCCATGATGGTGCGTGCCCGGGCCATCGCCCGTACCCTCGACCTGAATATGAAAATTGGTGACGTGGAAGTACAAGGGGATGGCCGCAAAGCTACTTTTTACTACACGGCCGACGGACGCGTCGATTTCCGGGAATTGATCCGCCATTTTGCCAAAGAATTTAAGCTAAAAATAGAAATGCGTCAGATTGGCGCCCGGCAGGAAAGCGCCCGTATTGGCGGACTGGGGCCTTGCGGACGGGAGCTCTGCTGCTCCACCTGGCTAACTTCTTACAAAACAGTTTCGACGGCAGCAGCCCGCTACCAGAACCTGGCCATCAACCAGGCTAAACTTTCCGGCCAATGCGGACGTTTGAAATGTTGCCTCAATTACGAGCTGGATACCTACATGGAAGCCCTTTCCAACTTTCCCGACGATGCTGAAAAACTGCACACGGAGGAAGGTCGGGCCATTCTTTTGAAAACGGATATCTTCAAAGGCATCATGTATTACGGCTACGAAAAGGAAGGTGGAAGAGGACGGTTTTATCCCCTCGATCTGGAGCAGGTCAGGAAAGTAAGGGAAATGAACCAGAATGGAAAAAGGCCGGCCTCGCTGGCCGAAATTATGGTTCAGCCCGAGTACGTCGAAGAAGCTATCCAATTTTCCGACGATGTGACTGGCTTCATTGAACTGCCGGCAGAAGAACGTCGCCGGAAAAAGAAAAGAAGGTCTGAGCGCGGAAGTTCTAAAAACAGAGATCAAAAATCTGGTGACAGAACTGACAAAGGGAGCAGAGGGGGACAGCGATCGAATAACCCCAAAGGAAGGAGTGACAGAAGAAACGCACCTTCCAACCGCTCGAAAGATGCCGGTACCCCTACCCCCGAAAAAGACGTTGCCAAAACCAATAACCAGCCTCCGACAAGTGAGAAAAGCTCCGATAACAAAGGCAACCGGCCGCCAAAAGGACGGGGTGGAAGAAATAAGTACCGGGGTCCAAAAAACAAAGGAAGCAATAAGAATACACCAAAAGATAAGTGATTAATAGTTGGGTAGAAGGATCATCTGAAACAGTAATCTCAGGTAATCCTTTTCTCCAACCACCTAACCAATTTTTGTTGATGAAATACGACGTTACCGTTATCGGATCTGGCCCGGGAGGTTATGTTGCTGCGATCCGTTGTGCCCAGTTGGGTATGAAAACTGCCATTATTGAGCGCTACCCTACCCTTGGAGGCACCTGCCTCAACGTAGGTTGCATACCATCAAAAGCACTGCTCGATTCCTCCGAACACTACCACAATGCCCACAACAAATTTGCGGAACATGGTATTGACCTGAGCAATCTCAAAGTCAATATGCCACAAATGATTAAGCGGAAAAATGAAGTGGTCGAACAGACCACCAAAGGCATTGACTTTTTAATGAAAAAAAATAAGATCGATGTCTTCCACGGACACGGTTCGTTTAAAAGTGCTCATCTCCTTACCATCACTAAGGAGGATGGATCGAACGAAGAAATCGAAACAGATAAAGTCATCATTGCTACCGGCAGCAAACCCATCACACCAGCCGCATTTAACTACGATAAAAAAAGGGTCATTACCTCTACCGAAGCGTTGAACATTGATAAAGTACCCAAGCGTATGGTCGTGATCGGTGGCGGC
>JBFIJS010000008.1:0-20062 GCA_041600595.1 Saprospiraceae bacterium
CGATCAGTACGACGGTATCGACCGAAACGCAGAGGTCGTCGAACCCGGTAATGGTTACGACATAATTGTAAGTAGCTGGAATAGCGGGGGTTACGATGGGGTTTACCAGATTCTGTTGATTGGATGGCACTGGCGGAGCCCATTGAAAGGTAAAAAGGCCGTTGGTTGGTCCATCCGGATTGAGTGCGGCAGACTCCCCGATACAGATTTCGAGGGTATCCGGCAAAAGGTCGGAAGGATTATTCAGTCCGGTTTCAAAATCAGTGGTGACCGATCGTTGGCAGCCATTGAGGGAAATGACCGTCAGCGTGATCGTCCCGCTGGAAGGATTGGGCAGGATCAGGTTGGGGTTTTGCAACGTAGAAGTAAGGGTGTCATTTTCGGTAATTATTTCCCAAAACCACTGAGATGGCGGGGAAACAAAATCAGTGGAGAGATCCTCCAAAACCAGCACCGACTCATTGGTGCAATCAAATGTCTGCCAGGAAAAATCGGCAGTCAGCGAATTGAATTGCAAAAACAACGGATGGGAAGTAGTATCCACACAATCGAAACCGGGTTCGGCAACGAGCAGAATTTCGTATTTCCCGGTATCGGGAAATGTAAAAGTGGGTTCAAATTCATCGGAGAACAGCACGGTGTCCGTGCCGTGAACATAATACCACAGAAAATTGTCGGGGCCACTGGTATTGTTACCAAAAGTAACGGTTAGTTCGTCGCACTGGACGGCGTTTGCTTCGATCTTTGCTTTTACCTCCACACAGTCTCCTACGTTGTACTGGAAGTCTCGCCGGGTCACGGAAAGCAGTACCCCGTTTCGGTATTCTTCGACCAGTACACCCACCACAAACTGACCCTGTATTTCCGGAAAACCCGTGATCAGGCCAGAGTGGGGATCGATCCTCAATTCGGCGATGGTACTGGGCCCCAGCAACGAATCCAGGTCAAAGGGCGGACTGACCCACACCACCGGATCATAAGGCGGCGGCGAAACGGCACCGGGGCCGGGCTGTGCCAGGGAGGAGTCGGCTCCCACAAAAGGCGTGTAAAACCGGTACACCAGGCTGTCATTTTCCTGATTAAAGGTGTCTGTAGCGGCGTGGTCATGTTTGATAGTCTTGTTTATACACACAAAAATGGGCGGGTAAAAATCAAACTCCGGACTGCTATTGCACACCGCCCTTGATGCCGGGGTGACGAACGTAAAATACGTCGAGCCGGTCAGCTGTGGCATTTGGATGTTGGTGATGGTTTCATTCCGGCAACAACGCTGATAGACCAGGTAAAAACCACCGGTAAAATTGAAAGTGTACACTCCTTCGTAGCGGGCATGCTCTACGCAGACATCTTCCGGTGGCAGCAAACAGGGGTCGTCGGAAATGTTATTATCCAGCGTTTCAATATACAACGGAGAAAGGGCAATATTGGGGTTTTGCACATAGGTCCCGTCCGCCTTGAAAACATTGATATAGGCCGGACTGTCAAAGTTGGGAATGCCATAAAAACAATCCCGGTAAACATCGAGGATAACCCGGTATTGATTGTTGCCCAGGCATTGGTACCGGATTTCTGCACCAATGATATGAGAGGCCTGGCCCGGTAAGGTCCAGGACAGCAGCGCCACCAGAGTGGCTAATAGTCGAAAATATGTATGCAGCTGTTTATTCATGTCTGATTCAGGTTCTAAATGTTGTAAGGTCAATTTTCTGCGATGCGCCTGGCCCCGATGATGGCCACCTTCCTTTCAGCGGAAGCCTGCACGGAGTAGATACTTTCCCGTTCGTCGTCCAGACGATCGCTGATGTATTGAGGGGCGAGTTCTTCTCCGTAGCCGACTACTTCGAGCGAGATGCGTCCCTGGTCCACATACGGCCTGAGAATACCATTGCGCCATCTTTCAAAGTGGTTTTTCAAACAATCAGAACGGCGCTGTGAAAGGTCGTAATTGTAATCAGCACTCGCCCGCGGGCTCGTGAAACCCTGAATGATCAATTCCACTTTGAAGCTGCCGTCCTCCATGATGTCTAAAATGTTTTCGGTGAAAACTTCCAGGCTCAGGAAACCATTTTGCACTTCCCTTTCAAAGAAAGCACTCATCCGGCGAGTAGAGGTCAGGCTATCGAATCCGGAAAGTGATTTTACATATTCTCTGACGTAGAGGTCCTTTTTCTCCATGTAGGCTCTCCACGTCTCTTCGTAGGCCAGTTCGGTCGTGGTTTTTCGAGTTTTGGGATTGGGCTGGTCATTGTCAAAGTAAATAATGAGCGGGGGGAAATCTTCAATTTCTTTTGGTTTTAACAAGAGCTTCCGCTCGACTTGCATCGTCGATACATCGGTGCGGAGATCAATGAGGGTGGTGTCGGAAAGATAAGCGACTTTCGAACCGATGAGTTCGTATAATTTTCCCCTTTCCAGCGGGAAAGATACCTCGTTGCCTTTTTCATTCTTTTTGAAGTCGACTTCCTGTCCGTCAATGACCAACCGTACCTCAACCCCTTTGAGTGGGTTCAACGTTTTTTTGTTGAAAGAAAAAACATCCAGGTCAACTACTTTGGGGGTCAGATACAGCTCCCGGTTGATTTTACGGGAATTCTGGTTTTCCGGAAGCCGCATGTCGATGGTGTCCCTGATGTCCAGAAAGTTGGGGTGAGTGGCCAACAAGACATAGTTTCCGTCTCGTTTGAGCTCAAAGTGGAAATCATTGCTTTCGGGATTGGTAGTGGTGGCCAGTTTCAATTCTCCGTTGTTAGTGAGTTCGTAGAGTTCGGTGGTTACTCCTTCAAGCGGGGCTATTGTTTTTTTGTTGAAAGTCAGGACATCGAGGTCTGCTACCTGCACGGTAAACCTGTAGAGGTCGTAGCAGCAGGCTTCAAACTCTGGTTCCAGCACTTTACTGCCCAGCCGGTTGGAAGCAAAAAAGCCTTTCAAACGGCTTTTATCGGTCCAAAAATGGGTGTCGTCATAGCTGCTGTTGTAAGGAGGGGACAGGTGGTTTTCCTCGCTCCATTTCCCATTTTCTCTGCGAATGGTGTAAATGTCGTACCCTCCAAACCCCTGTTTTCCATTGGAGCTGAAATAGAGGGTTTGGCTGGGGGCGTGAAACATTGGGGTTGCCTCATCGCCGGGGGTATTGATTTCGGTGAGATTGAACGGGGCGGAAAAACTGTTTTTATCTTTTACAACGGTAGCCCATATATCCAGTCCGCCCATTCCATCATTTCGATCGGAAACAAAATACAGCCAGGTATTGCCGGTAGCCTGATCGACACCCAGGCAGGGGTCGGTCGTGGTGAAGCCGGGTTTGTTGATCGAGGGAGGCAGTTTTACGGGGTTGGAAAACGTGGCGCCCGAAGAGTCCCGGTCCCGGTAGTAGAGCTCGCAGCGTATTTCAGCGCTTTCGCCGATATAGTTGCAAAGGGTGTAATAGACCCGGCTGCCGTCTTCGTTGAAGATGGTATGGGCGGTGTGCTTGTCCTTGTCGTTCCAGGGGGCTGGTTCCACTGTTCCATCCTTTTCATCAAAACGCATGACCCTGGAAAACATCCGCTCCGGCAGTCCTTTCTTTATTTGTTTAAAATAATTTTGCGTGGAAAAATAGATCTTACCGTCTACTTCTATCGGGGCAAACTCGGAGTAAGGGGAATTGACGGTTTCGCCCATTTGTTCAACAGTTACATCTTCCTGCACCTTCGTGATCGCTTCGATCGCCCAGGTTAAGTCCTCTATTTCCTGCTGTGCCTTAGCGACATAGTTGGGGTATTTTTTCGCATAACCATCGATAAATAATTGAAAATACTGCTGGGAGGCGAGGTATTCTCCCTGCTTCTTTTTTACGGTGCCCAGCCAGTAAAGAGCCATCGAGTATTGCCCGGCGGTGTCGGCAGAGACGATCTTGGAGTAGGCGGTGTCGGCAAAAGTGTAAGAGGCAAAAAGCCTGGCTGATTCGGCATACTTGAAGAGCACAGCAGGGGTCTCACCCTCTATGTCCATGGCCTCCTGATAATGCTTCATCGCTGAATAATAATTCTTGTCGGAGAATTCAGCATCAGCCGCTTTAATGTATTGCTTATAGGTTTGTCCGGTGGCCTGGCTGCTGACAAAAAGCAGCAACCAAAGCGAAAGGCTGAAATATTTCATAATAAAGAATATTCGTTTTCGGATAACACGCCCGGGCTCAAAGCCAGGACCGGGGTTTTAATATTGGTTCACAGTTTTTCGGTTCAGGGTTGAAGGTGGATAAGTGTTTCTTTTTTAATTATTTGTTACAAATGCTAATGGTTCACGTGGTTAAATCAATGGACAAGCCTTGAATGCCCGCAGTGGATAGACCTTCTTGATAATATACCGAATGCCGATTTCCGGTCCCCCATTGCGGTTGGTGGCCACGGAAAAGTCGGATACGTTGACATCCCAGCTGAGGCCAACCATCAACTCCCGGTAGTGGAACTCAACAGCCGGGATGAAAGCATCGCCAATTGCGTTGAAACGGTAGCTAAAGCCGAGTTGTACTGCGATTTCTTTAGATTTTTTGGTACTGATGTAATGGCGGTAACCAACGCCCGCCAGGGCCTCCCGGTATTCTTGCTGCAACTGGTAACTGGCATGGCCGACAATGTCGCCGCTTTTATTGAGCTGGATCGTCGGCAGCAGGTAAATGATCATCCTGACCGGTAGCTCGCTTTTATCGGAGGTCTGGTAGCTTTGGTTTGGCCGGTTTAGGTGGAAAGCGCCTGTCCCCAGGTCGATTTTCGTCCGTCCTTTTCCCATAAACTTGTTGCCTTGTCCCCGCCAGTTGAATCCGATGCCAAAATCCGGATAGATCAGGTTGGCATCCGGAAAGGCTTCGTTGACGGCTCGGTTTGGATCAAAGACCTGCCCGTTCCACTGATCGTCAAAAGTGAGGTTGTTAAAGTCAAACCTGCGCTGCCCAAACCCGGCAGAAACTCCGATCGTAATAAAATTTTGCCGGTCCAGCATCCTGGTGTAGGAGCCACTCAGCATCAAATTGGTATTCTCTGCGTTGCCATCGCCGGCCCTGTCGTAGAACACGTTGATGCCTGCACTCAGCCACCAATCGGTATGGGCCATCGTGTAGAACTTTTTATCCGCCTCCACCTGCACCGTTTTATAAGGTGCATTGGCTGCACTCCATTGGCTCCGGTATAACCCCCCAAACCGGATGTCGCCCGCCGAAACGCCGGTGAGGGCGGGGTTGGTGGTCAAAGGAGAATTGTAATATTGAGAAAAGTGAATGTCTTGTGCAGACAGCCATGTCACGGCCATCAATACAGATAGGGTAAGAAGGTAACGAAGGTGGATCTTGGTTTTCAAAATTATGTTCATTTAGCCCAAACATTAAATAATAGATAAGCCAATAAAACGTACGAAACCTATGGAACAGATGGTTTGTCAATGTGCCCACAGATTTACACGCTTATTTGCCAAGCATGCATGGGGGGATACGGAAATCGGTTCTGGTTCATCAATGTGTGTGTTGGTAAAAAGGAAACTGTGAAGTGATGAAGGGCTCTTGTCGAAAAGAGCCTGTCCACAAAATCACTACTTTACCTCTTCGCCTGTTCGTCATTTGGTCATTTGGGTAAATTTCGTCATTTTTTTTCGTCGGTAAAAATGGATTGCGGGCCCGGTTCCCTGTCGCCTGATGTTGCAGGCCGCTGCGTTCGTCCTATCCGCTGAACACCAAACTGATTATTTCTGCATCAGATTGGCCTTGTACCTGTCGATAAAGCGTATTGAAAAACATTCGTGCCAATCAACCACTCCTTTGCCGGATGAGTACACCTTGCCAGCCGGCGAAAGTGGAAGAGTTATTTGTCGAGCAGCAGGGAGACATTTTGTTATCTCAAACACGCCTGCTATTTCTTGCTAATTGGTAGAATGTAGCCTGTTCAATGAACTACAATTCGCTCAGTAGTGATTGTGCCGTCGGTTATAATTTGAAAATAGTACATCCCTTGAGGAAAGTCTGTCAAGTCCATTTCTTGTTTTACAAGGGGTCTTGTTGGATGCTTATCATAGTTGGACACCAGAATTTGTCCGTGGGTATTCAGTAAGCGAGTGGTAAAGTTAGTGGATGTTCCAAATATTTCAACAAATATTCTGCCATCTGAGGGGTTCGGATACACTCTAAACTGCGGTAATTCAGGATTTTGTCCCTCAATATTCACCGTACAGCTGTCCACTGTTGCGACAACGGCGTTGGAAATAACTGGATTTTTTTCCAAACACGCAACAGAAGAGGTCAGCCGGCAGGCTATTTCATCACCGTTTTCCAGCGTGGAGGTGACGAAAATATCATCGCTGCCGCTGGAAGTGATCACGCCATTTATCAACCACTCATACAACGGGTCGTCTCCTCCGTTTACTGTTTCGGCGGCAAAAGTGACGGGCGTTCCGGCACAAATAATACTGTCTGCAGACGAGGTCACGGTGATAGTTGCAATCTCATTGTTTATCGTTTGCATCAGCAGGGTTTCGGAGAAAACGGTTGCCATTATTACACAGGGTTTGGAGGAGGTCATTGCGCATTGTATTTCGTCGCCCGCTTGGGGGGTGTGTTCCAGGGAGGGGGCGTTGTCGCCGGTGAGGTTCCCGTTTACGGTCCATTGGAAGGAGGGAGCAGAACCGCCGTTTTCAGGAATCGCAGTAAAAATCACAGACTGGCCTTCACAGGGTTGGGCCTCGTCCGGCACAATAGTCAGAGCGGCGGCCACGGTATTTTCCACATGGATCGTCAAATCATTGGAGGTTGCGGAGGGGTTGGTCACACAATTTTCGGAGCTGAGCAGTACACACCGGAAGGTATCGCCATCGGCCAGCGAGTCGAGGAGTAAGGACGGACTGTTGTCCCCAAACGTAGAACCGTTGTAATACCATTGAAAAACCGGACTGTTGCCGCCGTTGACGGGACTGGCCGTAAGGGTAACGGATTCGTTTTCACAAACAGTCAGCTGGGAGGCGATGATGGACAGACTGACGGTCAGCGGCCCGGTGATCGTCAGTGGTGCATTCTGGCTGGTAACTGTTTCTCCGGCCGGATTGGTTACGGTGCAGCTGTAAATACCACTGTCAGCAGGAGTCGCAGCGCTGATAGTCAAAGCAGGATCGATTGCGCCATTGACCGGCACACCATTTTTAAGCCACTGATAACTCAGGGAAAGCCCTCCCGATACACTGATGCTGAAAGTAGCCGGCGCTCCTTCACAAACCTGCAAAGGGGCCGGTTGCTGGATAATGACCGGCGGACCGCCCGTGGTTGAGCCAAATTCATAGGCGCCAAGGTCTACGATCCCGTTGAAAATACGGGGCAGGCTGTCCAGATCAACACTGACTCCGGTGGCCTGAACAGCCGAATTATCGCCAAAATCGATGGCGGGGGAATTGTCGGCTAAATGAAAATTCCCCCCTGGTGCATTGATGAATTGCGGGTCCTCGTTGAAGATCATGCCACCAAGACAGGTCAGGGAGCCGCCATTGCCATGATACAGGTCGTTGCAATCCATTTTGTCAACCAGCGAGTGGCTGATCGTCGGGGTGCCGTTGATGATCCGGAAAATATCAGCGATATCATTGCCGGTATTTTCCCAAAAAATACAATTCGTGATGGTTGGGCTGGCAGTCCCCGATGCGTCTTCGCCGGCATTGGCATAGACAGCCCCGCCTACATTCGCGTTGTTTTTGTAAAATGTACAGTTGGTGATGCGTGCGTCGGCATGGCCTTGTTCAGCGCCCAGGTTGTAAATGGCTCCGGCAGATAACGCTTTGTTTTCGGCAAAAACGCAGTTGGTGATGACGGGGCTGGCGTTGCCCAACCGGCCCTGGTTGTACAGGGCTCCCCCGTAGGTAAGGGCCTGGTTGTCGATAAAGCGGCAGTTGGTGATGATGGGGCTGCAAATGCCTTCCACGCCATTGTTGAACAGGGAGCCGCCGGCATTGGCCGAAGTGTTGCCTTCGAAAAGACTGTGGCTGATGACAGGGTTGCAGGTGCCCAAAAAGCCCGAGTTGTAGATGGCGCCGCCGTCGCCGGTGGAAGCATGGTTGCCGGTGAAACGGGAGCCGGTTATTTCCATGGCGCATGTCCCGGAAAAGGTGCCGTCGTTGTAAATGGCACCACCCTGCAGTGCGCTGTTGTTTTCGAGCAGGCAATTTGTCAGTAGCGGGCTGCTGTTGCCATTTTTCCCAAAACTATACATGGCACCACCATCGTGGGCAGCGGTGTTGTTGAGAAAATGACAACGAATGAAGGAAGGGTTGCAGGTGCCGCTTTCCGACCCGATGTTGAAGATCGCTCCCCCGTCCGATTCCGTACAGGCATTGTTCTCGAAACGGCAGTCGGTATAAGTCGGGTTGCAAACGCCGCTGAAACTGCCGGAATCGTACACAGCACCGCCTCCGTTTCTGGAGGTATTTTGTTGAAAAACGCAATTGTGGAGCGTGGCGGTAATGTGCCCCCCAAAGCTGGCTTCGTTCATGATGGCTCCTCCGTATCCCCAGGCATAATTGTTTTCAAAACGGCAATTCCGGATGACGGGGCTGGAGCTAAAGCCGTTGGTGGCTCCGTCGTTGAACCACCCCCCGCCGCTGTTTTGTGCGGCAGCTGTGGGGTAATCGGGATTGCGGGCATTGCCCCCCGTGATAATAAAACCGTCCACCTGGGTACTGCTGTCTGTATGGATAGTTTGTACAACCGAGTAAGCGTTGTTTTCCAGAGTGCCATCCTGGTCAATGTCGCCGCTTAAAAAGGTGGGGTGGTTGGACAGGTCTCTTTGGTCAAGGGTCGTTTCGGTACCCGCAAACCCTCCAAATACTTTGACGCCATTGGGGATTACAAATGATATATTTCTTTCGGCAAAGCCGCAGGGTGAGCAGGTGACCGGGAAATAGATGCCTTCTTTTACCCAGATTTGGGTGCCGGGCGGGGCGGTGTCAAGGACGGCTTTAAGGTTGCCGGCGGCGTCGGCCCAGGAAGTGCCATCGCCAGTCGCATTTTGTGCGAGGTAAATGGTTTGTCCACCGCTGTAAAAAGGAGATAGAGCGAGTAAAGCGGAGAAAAGTGTTTGTATCGTTTTTTTCATGTTCATTGGTGTTGGAAAAATTCCGGACACTTTTAAAAGGCCCTTAAAACCCTTTTTTAGTTACCTGATCTGTAGTTGTCAGCCCGAAGCGTTCGGCGTGCATCCCTGACAAAAATATCTTTTAATTTTGGTTTGTGTAAATGTACCCGATGTCTGCGCCGTTTTTACAGCATTCGTAAACAGGCTTGCTTTTATGCCGGCTCATAACTATCTAATATGCTGATTTTCAGGGGGGATATCTTTAGTACTGTGTAACCTAAATTAGGTTATGAAATGCGGCGCAGGAAATTTCCCCCTTAAAATCCCGCTGGGCCGAGCAGTCTGATGCCTAAAAGCGAGATGAATCCTCCGGCCCACTTGCATGAAAGAAAAATTAAAGAAAATTTAAATTACAGAGTATTTAGCTGTCAGCTCAGCTGGCTTTTTCTGAAAAAGTGTTTCGTACCTCGCCGCCGCCGTTCGCATAGCTACTGATCAAGTTGGTGAAATGATTCCGAACAGCATGTAATCCGGGGATTTCCATTTCGTTTTGAACACCTGCGGCGCACCTGTCAGTGTGATCCAAATCCGGAGTGCAGGCAGCACGCAATTCTCTGAAACGGTATAAAATCCACTCCTTTTTTCCGGCTGACTTTCTAAAAAGCCAAAGCCTTCTATCTTTGCCGGAATTTTTTCAATAGCCTGTTTCCAAAAAAAAACGCAATACTCATTTTCAAATATGTATAAAAATAAAAAAGTAATCGTTGTGCTACCGGCCTACAATGCCGCTCTGACGCTGGAAAAGACTTACCGGGAAATTCCCTTTCCCCTGGTGGACGAGGTAATTCTCTGCGATGACGCCAGCAAGGATGCGACGGCTAATCTGGCCAAAACACTGGGCATCCGGCACGTCATTGTCCATGAACAAAACAAAGGCTACGGCGGCAACCAAAAATCGCTGTACAATAAAGCACTCGAACTGGGAGGAGATATCGTCATCATGCTTCATCCCGACTATCAATACACGCCCAAACTCATTCCCTCTTTTGTCAATATCATCGGCGAGGAACTTTACCCCGTCGTGCTCGGCAGCCGCATTCTGGGCAAGGGGGCGCTGAGTGGTGGTATGCCCATTTACAAATATATTTCCAACCGTTTTCTCACCCTGTCGCAAAACCTGCTGGTCAATTACAAACTGTCAGAATACCACACCGGCTACCGGGCTTTCAGCCGCGAAGTCCTCGAAACGATCGACTTCAACAACAACTCCGACGACTTCGTTTTTGACAATGAAATGCTCTCACAGATCATTTATGCCGGGTTCGACATTGCCGAGGTAACCTGTCCGACGAAGTATTTTGAAGAAGCCTCTTCCATCAATTTCAAACGCAGTATGCAATACGGATTGGGAGTGCTGAGGGTGTCTATCTGCCACTTTCTGCAACGGGTCGGTTTGGGAAAATTTGCCATGTACAAGCGGCTGACAGCAGCGGGGGGGGAGTGAGAGAGCCTGCCGGCATTCAATCTTTTTGCTCGATTACTTCAATAGCTTTGATGCCAAAATAAATGGCAGCCAGAACGAGTGTATAGGTTAGTGTGGCAGTCATGTTTTAGTTTGCTGGACCGGCTGGCAGGGTTTTTCAGGTACTGCCCGGCGGGCCTGTTGGATGATTTGCGGCAAAGGTCAGAAGACTTTGACGAAAAACAGAACGAACAACCCTATTCTTTTGCTGTTTTCTGGCAGAAATGATTTTACCCCGTCTTTTAATATCCTTAGCAGAGCGCCCCGCAGCGTGAGTTCAGGGCGGAGAGTTGAGCGGTTGTACCGAAATGATTTTCAATCTGTTTTTGATTTTATAAGTTGCTGATATTGTGCGATTTAAATAGTAGAAAGGGCGGTGCGCTGTTTGGGTGCCGGCCATACTACACTGAAAATATGCAGGAAAATCTCAAGTCAATTCTGGACGAATACGTTGAACAATACAATCATCCCCGTTTTATCGAAAACGACCCCATTTGCCTGCCCCACCGTTTTTCCAAAAAACAAGATATTGAAATAAGTGCTTTCTGGACAGCCATGCTGGCCTGGGGACAACGTAAAACCATTATCAACAAAGCCACCGAACTGTTTGAGATGATGGACAATGCGCCGTTTGATTTTATCAAAAACCATGAGGAAAAAGACCGGGAACGGTTTCTCGTTTTCAAGCACCGTACCTTTCAGGCAACCGATACCCTTTACTTTCTGGCATTTTTACAATGGTTTTACCAGGCACACGATTCGTTGGAAGAAGCTTTTTTACAAAATCTGACTGAGCAGGATGAGCATGTCGGAAAAGCGCTGGAGGGGTTTCACCACCTGTTTTTTTCTCTGCCGGATGCCCCCCAACGAACCCGGAAACACCTTTCCACCCCCGCCAGCAAATCGGCCTGTAAACGTTTGAATATGTTCCTCCGGTGGATGGTCAGACAGGACAGACAAGGCGTAGATTTTGGCATTTGGAAAAAGATCAAACCGGCCCAACTATTAATCCCTTTGGATGTTCATGTGGATCGGGTCGCCCGCCGGTTTGGCCTGATCGGGAGAAAACAGACCGATTGGTTAACGGTATTGGAACTAACGGAAAATTTGAAGAAATTTGACCCCACCGATCCCGTAAAATATGATTTCGCCCTGTTTGGGATGGGCGTTTTGGAAAAGTAGCCCGGATTTGGAAATCTACCCCTTAAAACCCCTTTGGGCCGAGCAGTTGGCTGCCTCGATAAAAATTTAAAGAAATATTTGTTACACAGTTTTGATCTCTAATTCACTTCCTTTTAATGCACGACATCGAACCATATCACCGCTGGCAGGATAAATACGATTCTGTCAAAGATAAAAGATCGCCCTTCTTTGGAAGGGCTTACAACGAGTTTGCCTTTACCCAGAAAATCTACAATTACTACATTCATCCCTTGTGGGACAACTTTGGCTCGTCCACCCTGTACATGAAGGTCCTCTACGCTGACTATGAAAACGGGTACGCTATTTTTGAAATGCTCGGCGAGTGGAACGATTGTCTGCACAATGACATCATGTTCCTGAAAAGAGACGTAGTAGACGAACTGATGCCCAACGGGATCAACAAGTTTGTCATCATTGCGGAGAACGTGCTCAATTTCCACGCCGGCGACGACGATTATTACGAGGAATGGTACGACGACATAAAAGACGACGGCGGGTGGGTCTGCCTGTTAAACCTGTTGCCCCATGTGGAGGATGAAATAGAGAGTATCAACCTGAAATCTTACCTGAATTACGGCGAGCCGTTCAACGACATCAACTGGCGGGCATTTTCACCGCAAAATCTGCTCTTTAAAGTCGAGAATTCTCTGGTCAAACGATTGGGCTGACCGCCCTGGAAAGCAGGTCACAGTGCTTTCAGGATTTCCTGTTGCCGCTGCCCAAAGTTCATGGCCTCCAGAAGAGTCATGGACATGACATCCTCCAGGTCACCGTATAGTTTGTTGTAGTCATTTTGACTGGCCAGAATGGTTTCTATCGCTTCTTCCCTTCCGTACACCTGAGCTATTTCACATTGGGCCTTATCGTCGGGCAACTGCTTGTAAGTCAGGAAGTAATGCTTCAACCGGTTGATGATGCGGTCGGGTACTTTCGACAAATTATCCCATCCTCCGTAGAGGGCATCATCTTTCAGTACGGCAATGATCTTATCATCTGCCTCTCCGCCGTCTATCATCCGGAACCCGCCAATGGGGATCGCCTGCACGATGATGTTACCGTGCGTAATTTCCCGCTCGGTCAGTACGCAAATATCGAGGGGGTCATCGTCTCCCACAATATTGGTGAGCCCGGTGTGTTTCATACAGGTTTGGGCGACTTCTTCCTTGCAAATAGTCTGCGGTACGAAACCATAGAGTGCGGGCACAATATTGGAAAATTTCTGTGGCCGATCTACTTTCAGGTAACCCGACTTTTTATCGATTTCGTACTTGACCGTGTCAGATGGTATGATTTCGATAAATGCCGTGACCACATTCGGTGCGTTGTCGCCGATATCGATTCCGTGCCAGGGATGTGACTTGTAACGCAACCCGATCATTTTCCATATTTTCTGAAAAGCTTCCTGATTCATTTGTAAGTAATTAGTTTGTGAAGGGATTAAAGATTTTTTTGAATGACTGTTCAGGTAAAAACGCGGGCAAAGTTACGGGAAGAGGGGGGAGATGTTGACAAACGGACCTTGTTGTTTTTTTTACACTAATTTAAAACTGATGCGATCTCAGCGGCTCGCCATAAAAGACTGCTCATTATCAGTAAAAGTTAAAAGCTCCCTGTTCGGGACGAACTCGTCAGGCTGTTATACAAAAAAGCGTACAATTTGGAATAGCGGGATATCCTTCTTCCTGGGGCCGATGCAGCGTCTTTCCCTTTCCTTTTTCACCGATACTTGTTATTTTCACCAAACTTTCATCAACCATTAAATCTGATAACTATGCTCAGTTCACTTAAAAGATTATTATTTGGCGCAAAAGCCGTTGCAAAATCAGCCGCCGACAAAGCCGTTGAAGCGGGTAAGGAGGCCGGGGAGGATTTTGCAGATGCCGCCGGCGATGCATTTGAAAAAGCTAAAGACACCGCTGCCGATGTCGGGGAGGACCTGATGGAAAAGGCAAGCGACCTGGCGGGTCAAGCCATGAAAAAAGGTCATGAATTAGCGGACCGGGCAGCCATCCTGGCGGCAGCTGCCAGCGAAAAAGCAAAAGATGCAGGAAAGGAGTTGTTTGAAAAAGGCCGGGATGCCGTGGACGATACCGTTGAAAAAGGGAGCGAAATAGTCGATAAAGCAACCAAAGAGGCGAAAGCTGCCGGTGAAAAAACTGCGGATATCGGAAGTGACCTGACAGAAAAAGCCTCCGAAGCAGCTACTTCGACCACTAACCTGGCCAAACAGGCCGCTGCTGACGCTGCCGACGCCGGTGCGGACATGGCCGGCAAAGCTGCAGATACGGGTAAAAAACTGACAGAAAAAGCAGCTACTGCCGTCGATGATGCTGCCGACGCCACGGAGAAAATTGGCCGTAAAATATTAGACACCGGTGGCAAAATAGCAGAAGACACCGGCCGCAAAATATTGGATACCGGCGGTGATGCCGCTGAAAAAGCTGGTAAACTGGCCGAAAAAGTAGGAGGCAAAATACTGGATGCCGGTGAAGGTCTGGCCGATAAAGCCGCCAAAACCGCCGAAGGTATCGGTGGTGCCGCCATTGCCGGCGGAGCGGCGGCCCTCGACAAATTCGGGGACCTGGCCGATAAGGTTGGCGACACCATTTTTGAAAAGGGAGGGGACGCCATCGAAAAAGCGAAAGGAGCTGCCGGAGAAGTTGGTTCGAAAATCTCGAAGGCTACAGAAGACTTTTACAATAAAGCCCAGGCGGAAGCCGAAAAATCAGGCGAAGGAGCGGACAGTCTGATCGATTCTGCCAAAAAAATGGGACAAAAGCTGGAAGATAAAATTACCGGCGACAACGCAAAATTTGCGGATAAGCCCCTCGATGTCGGTGGAAGCGAGCTGGATAAACACGGCAGCTTCTGGGATAAAGCCGAAAAATACGCTGAAGGCGATTATCACATGCAGGGTAAAAAACCCAAAGATGGAGAGATCTCGATCGGCAAGGATCCCGACTATAAAGCGCCCAAAAAAGGGAATGTCAAGGGTTTTGACGACCTCGACGGGGATGGGGACGAACTGATTGATGATGCGATCGTGGAGGAGTGACGGCCTTTTTAAACCCGGAGCCGGCCCGGCAATAAGCGGGGTTTAGATGTCAATTCGATGAGGCAGATTCCTTTTTCCCGGTCATCGTTATGGCGGGGTTGGCGCTGCTGACTGGTAAACCTTCCGCACCTTATAGGGCCGTTTACCTTGCGACTCGTAGTAGGTTCGCATTTGAATTTCTACGACGATTCCGATCGTGACCAGCTGGATGCCGGCAATAACAAAGAGAATGCCCAGCAGCAACAGGGGCTTTCCCCAAATATCATTTCCCAGTAGTTTCAAAATGCCTAAATAGCCCAGGATCACAGAGCCCAGCAGGGATAAGACAACACCCATGTTGCCAAAGAGGTGCATGGGTTTTTGCAGGTATTTTTTTAGAAATAACATGAGCAGGAGGTCGCTGATGACCTTGAAAGTACGACCTAATCCATATTTGGATTGCCCGAACCGGCGGGGGTGGTGCTTTACTTTAACCTGCGTGATCCTCGCTCCTTCCAGGTAGGCCAGCACCGGAATGAAACGATGAAGCTCGCCGTACAGGCCCAGCTCCTTGGCAATGTTTCTTTTAAAAACTTTGAGGGCACAACCGTAGTCTTTCATGCGTACGCTCGTGCTGGTCCGGATGATCCAGTTGGCAATCAGGCTCGGTATTTTGCGCAGCACCCAACCGTCTTTTCGGTTGGCCCGCAGGCCTGCCACGAGATCCCAGTCACCATCCTGTGCCAATTTGAGCATCATAGGAATGTCGGAAGGGTCGTTTTGCAGGTCGCCATCGAGGGTCGCGATGTATTCGCCGGTGGCAGCATCAATACCTGCCATCAGGGCGAGGCTTTGGCCATAGTTTTTACGGAGCTCAATAATTTTTAAATGCTGGTGACTGACTGCTTGCAGGGCTTTTAGGGTGCCGTCGGTCGAACCATCGTCAACATAGATTACCTCGTAATCAAATCCGCCAAGGGCCGCCTGTAGCTGCTCCATCATGGGTTGGATATTTTCGGCCTCATTATAAACTGCGATGACGATGGATAATTTCATTGGTGCTGAACATTGAAAAAAACTGGTCCGCCCCGAAAAAAAAGGAATCGTTGCAATACCAATTTTTTTTTACTGATCGAAAACAGGGTAGTTTGGATTTAAGAAAAACGGTGATTTTTAATTTTCCTCACGATGATCCAGCCTTTTACCCATTAGCCATATTTCACCGCATTTCCACTTTATTTTTACCTCACTATATTTTTTAAAAATATGGGCTCCATAAATTTCGGGATTGACTAAATAAAAACTGTCCCCTATGTTGTTGTCGTATTTTTTTCGTAAAATATTATTCGTTTCACGGGTAAAATAATAGCCGGTGGCAGGTTGAAACCCGATGCTGTTTTTATAAATGTAAATTGGTTTTCCATTGGCTATTTCTACGGCTTTTCCGGACGAAGACCTCACCTGCGTGCTGCACTCAATTTCCAGGCGGCTCGGTAAAATAAACATATTATACCCGATTCTTGCCGTGAGTAAAACCAGCACAAATATCAATATTCGCTGCCCTTTCCATTTCCAGAATAAACAAGCCAACCCGGCAAAAAGAACAGACAACCCGATTGATTTTGCTATTACATACGGCATGTCTTGTGCCGGGTCCCAGGCAATGGGCAACAGCGCGCCGACGACGGCCAGCGCAGTGGCTGCAAAGAAAATCATTTCCACGAGATTGGCTTGCCAACCTTGTTCTTCTTTATTTTTTAAATAAAAATAAAATAAAACGGAAAAGGCCAATGGCACATGCATAAATAAATAGCGCGGATAAACTTCAACGGCCGACCAGTAAGGCAGAATGGAGGTTAAAAATACCAGGACGTTCCAGGTGATGAATTTATTTTCTACTATTTTTCGATAAAAATTCTTTTCCAAAAAACAGACGGCCAATAACGTCCACGGTAAAAAGTGATACCACATTTCAAACGGAAAAGTAAAAAAATGCAGGATGGATTTACCGAAGCCATGCTCAACGAATGTTCGTTTGGCCGACTCCTGAAAAACAGTTTTTAATATTTCGGACAAGCCATTTTGCTGGCCGTACAACGCGTAATATCCCCCGACAATGACGGTGAAAACCGTTCCGCCCAGAAGGTGATGCCAGGAGAAAAGACGATTTATTTTTTTTTGCCAAATAAAATAGGTGAGCAATGCTATTCCCAAAAAGGCAATGGCCGGCAGGCCTTTGAGCAGGTACCCGATCGCACCGAGAAAATAGGACCACGCAAATAATTTTCCATAAGCTTGTTTTTCTCCTTTTTGAAAAATGACCATGAAGAGTAAAAACATGACCCAGGAAAAACAAATGTCAATGAGGCCGAGCATCGAATCCCAGAATAATATGCGGCCACAGGTGATCAGGGCAAGGGCAGAGAGGAGTGGCAAAGGCTGAAGGGCCCGCACCGGATTCAACCCGGAAAAGGATGGCGAACGGACCGCCTGCGTTTCCGGGAGGTTTTTTTGGAAAAAATACCAGACCGAACTGGCATAGATCAGTAAAAAGAAGACGGTGACCAACCGGCAAATAAATTCACTATTTTTACCTGTGAGCTCAAAAACAGTCAGCAGGATCCAGTTGTACAATGGTGGCTTGTTGAAATAAAGTTCGCCGAACATGGTTGGCGTGATGTAATTACCCGAAATTTGCATTTCCAGGGCCACAAGTGCACGGATGGCCTCGTCGTCGTAAAAGGCAACCAGGCCGAGGTTGAGCAACAGCGCCGGCAAGAGCAAAATAGTGGCAAGGGCCAACAGGATGCTGTTCTTTGTGGAAAAATGTTGGGTTTTTACAGGCAATTTAACTGAACATTTTGAGACACGATGAACTATATTCAAAGCGATGTGGTGTCACCAAACCGGCGGCGGTACCGTCGGCTGGCCAATTTTTCAAACCATTCGTTTTGCCGGGGCGCCAGCGGAAAAATAGGTTGTATTTTTACCAGAGAGCCGAGGCCGGGTGGTGGCGAAATTGCAAAAATTGACCTATTAAAGTGACAAATTTTTGTTTTGTCGTTTCAAAGTGGGCAAAGGTATTTACACTTTGAAGTAAACGACCGCCGGCAAGTACTTTTTTTATAAACAACGGCAACAGGTTTTGTGCAGGTCCGGTTTGTGACAGAGAAAGTTGGGCTGGTTGAGGAGGGTAAGTTTTCTGCTTTCTCAACTATTTCAACGAAAATTCACAAACGCACCAGACCTCCAACAGCGCAGTATATTTTCTCCAAACTTAACAGACAACGAATCTTGACTATGCGTGATTTTAAGCACCTAATCCAAAAAGCATATTGGCGGGAAAAACTGGCGCCAGTCACGGAAAGGCTGCAGCCGGTTGTGGAGAAACTATGGCCCTACGTTGAACCTGCCGTTGTGAAAGGTCGGGTTCTCGCTGCCAGGGCAAAAGTATGGCTTTACCCTTACGTTGGGCCATCGTTGCAAAGGTATCGTGCCTTTCGGACGGAACACCCCGTTACGGCCAGGGTGGCGCTTTTTTCCGGTGCGGCTGGTGTCATGGGGTTTATGGGTACATTGGTGTTGGTAGGAGCGATTTATTTTGGAGCATTTGGAGAGCTGCCGACGCAGGCCGTGATCCGCAACCTTGATCAAAATATTGCCTCCGAAATTTATTCCGCCGACAGCGTTTTACTGGGGAAATATTTTATCGAGAACCGTCTGCCCTCCGATATGTCGGAAATTTCTCCCCATATTGTCGATGCACTGGTCACAACGGAGGATGCCCGTTTTTTCGAGCACGGCGGTATCGACCTGCGATCCTGGCTGCGGGTCCTGTTTGTCACCATTATATTGCAGGACGAGTCCGGTGGAGGAGGGAGTACCCTCAGCCAGCAACTGGCAAAAAATCTTTTTCCCCGCAACGATCACGGCATTTTTACGCTTCCGGTCGCCAAAATCAAGGAAATCTTCATCGCCCGGCGGCTGGAAAAGATGTACGATAAAAATCAGCTGCTGGCCCTGTATCTCAATAAAGTTCCTTTTGGGGAAAAGGTGTACGGCATCCGGATGGCCTCCAAGCGTTTTTTCAATACCAACCCCAAAGACATCAAAGTGGAAGAAGCTGCGGTGCTCGTCGGCATGCTCAAAGCGACCACTTATTATAACCCCCGGCGCTTTCCCGACCGGGCTGCAGAACGCCGCAATACCGTTCTTAGCCAGATGGTGAAATACGGAAAACTGTCCCCTGCAGCTTTTGATTCGCTGTCGCAATTACCCATTGAACTCAAGTACGAATATGAAAGCCACGACGAGGGACTTGCCACTTATTTTCGGGAACACCTGCGCCTGGAGCTGGAATCCATTCTGGAGGAAAATGTCAAGCCGGATGGAACACCCTATAATATCTACACCGATGGTCTGAAAATTTATACAACCATCGATTCCCGCATGCAGGGTATTGCGGAAGAAGCAGTCCGGGAACAAATGGCAGGCGTGCAGGCGGCTTTTGCCCGGCACCTGAAAGGCCGCAAAAATGCCATCCCCTGGGGCAGTGACCAACTGTTGGAACAAACCAAAAAAACATCGGCCCGCTATCGGGGCCTGAAGAAATCAGGACTGGACGATGCCACCATCGACTCAATTTTCTCCGACACCGTCCGCATGACTGTTTTTGACTGGGGAGGAAAAAACTTTGAACGGGACACCCTGATGTCGCCCCTCGATTCGATTAAACACTACCTGACGCTGCTTCGCACGGGGTTTCTCGCCGCTGAGCCACAAACGGGGAAAGTTTTTGCCTGGGTAGGGGGCATTAATTTTAAATATTTCAAATACGATCACATCAATGCCAAAAGGCAGGTCGGATCCACATTTAAACCTATTGTTTATGCCACGGCACTGGAAGAGGGCTTTTCCCCGTGTGAGCAATTTGAGAATGAACTGGTGAAATACGCCGACGGCTACGAGCCCAAAAATGCAGATGGGCAATATGGCGGCGTCTATTCCATGGCCGGTGCCCTGTCCAGATCGGTCAACGTGGTGGCGGTATCGCTGCTCCATGAACTGGGGATCGATAAGGTGCGGAATAAGGCCAAAGAGCTGGGTATTACATCCAACATCCCACGGGAGTTGGGGATAGCGCTCGGTTCGGCGGATATCTCTTTGTTTGAAATGGTGCAGGCATTCAGCGTTTTTCCCAACCGGGGGCTCGTGCCGGAGCTATACTAC
>JBFIJS010000009.1:0-19962 GCA_041600595.1 Saprospiraceae bacterium
CTGCGACGGTATGGTTGATGAGGGCGTGCAAACGACCTACTATGCCGACACGGATGGCGACGGTTTCGGTGACCCGAATGCTCCGCAAATGGCCTGCACCCCACCGGCCAATCATGTCCTCGACAATACCGACTGCGACGATACCGATCCCAACGAATTCCCCGGGCAAACGTGGTACATTGATGCGGATGGCGACAACTACGGTGGTTCATCCACCACGGCGTGTGAGAGGCCCTCGAACGGATTTCTCCTTTCAGAATTGAGCGGCACAGGTACGGATGATTGCAACGATAATGATGCAGCGATTAACCCTGGAGCGACTGAGATTTGCGACGGGGTGGACAACGACTGCGACGGTATGGTCGATGAAGATGGACTGACCACTTATTACGCGGACACGGACGGTGACGGTTTTGGTGATCCGAATGACTCTCAGGAAGCTTGTACGCAGCCCGCCGGTTATGTCCTTGATAATACTGACTGCGACGATACCGACCCCAACGAATTCCCCGGTCAGACCTGGTACATAGATGCGGATGGTGACAACTACGGTGGTTCATCCACCACGGCGTGTGAGAGACCTTCGAACGGATTTCTCCTTTCAGAATTGAGCGGAACGGGCACGGATGATTGCAACGATAATGATATGGCCATCAACCCGGGGGCGACGGAAATCTGCGACGGGGTGGACAACAACTGCGACGGTATGGTTGATGAGGGCGTGCAAACGACCTACTATGCGGATACGGACGGCGACGGTTTTGGAGACCCAAATGCTCCGCAAATGGCCTGTACCCCACCGGCCAACCACGTCCTCGACAATACCGACTGCGACGATACCGATCCTAATGAATTCCCCGGTCAGACCTGGTACATAGATGCGGATGGTGACAACTACGGTGGTTCATCCACCACGGCGTGCGAGAGGCCCTCGAACGGATTTCTCATTTCAGAATTGAGCGGCACAGGTACGGATGATTGCAACGATAACAATACGGCCGTCAATCCTGGAGCGACAGAGGTTTGCGACGGAGTCGATAACGACTGCGATAGTATGGTTGATGAAGGCGTGCAAACGATCTACTATGCGGATACGGACGGCGACGGTTTTGGAGACCCGAATGCTCCGCAAATGGCCTGCACTCCACCGGCCAACCACGTCCTCGACAATACCGACTGCGACGATACCGATCCTAATGAATTCCCGGGGCAAACGTGGTACATCGATGCGGATGGCGACAACTACGGTGGTTCATCCACCACGGCGTGCGAAAGGCCGGCTAGTGGATTTTTACTGTCTGAACTATCGGGTAATGGAACGGATGATTGCAATGACAATAATTCAGGCATCAACCCGGGTGCGGATGAAATATGCGATAACGTTGATAACGACTGCGATGGAACCATCGACCAAAACCCGGTTACAGGGCCGGTCTGGTATGAAGATGCGGATGATGATGGATTTGGAAATGCCAACAGTTCCATTGTCGCGTGCTCCCAGCCAGCGGGTTACGTTAACAATGGCCTTGATTGCAACGATATGGATGCCAACATTAACCCAAGTGCACCGGAGGTTTGTAACGGCATTGATGACAACTGTAATAATGAGATCGACGAATTCGCTGTAGACGCAACAACCTGGTATGAGGATGCGGATATGGATGGCTTTGGGAATCTGAACGTCGTTTTGGTACAATGTGACCAGCCGGCAGGCTATGTGGATAACTTTGAAGATTGTGACGATACTGACGCAGCGATCAATCCTAATACGGTCTGGTACGTCGATTTTGACGGGGATGGTTTTGGCAATCCAAACGCATCAGTCACAACCTGCGATCCCGGTGCTAACTTCTCCCTGGATAATACCGACTGCGATGACAATGTGGCGGCAATTAACCCAAATGCCGTCGAACAGTGCAATGGCGTGGACGATAATTGTGACGGCATTATTGACGAGGGTTGTAGCTGTACGGTCACCGGCATAACAGCTGCTAATTTTTCCGCTTGCGATGATCAGGGAACAACAGACCCTTCCGATGATACCTTTACGGCAGACGTAACTGTCGCCTTTGACAACCCGCCTGGTTTTGGAACGTTGGACCTCTCGGGCGATGGTACCGCTTCGGTTTCAGCCGTCGGACTTGGCACTTCCCATACTTTTACAGGGGTGGAAATGAGCGCCGACGGATCGGCTATCAGCCTGACGGCTAATTTCTCTGCGGACCCGTCCTGCACCCTGACCAATAATTCAGTGGGGATTGCTCCTTCCAGTTGCTCCGGTTGTCTGATCAATATTACCAATATAGCTGTCAGTAATGAAACCTGTCCAGGGTTCAATGACGGTACATTGATGATTACGGCCGTTGGTTCGGGGCAGATCGCTTATTCGATTAATGGCGGGGCTACCTTCAACCTGACAGGACTCTTCAACAGCTTGTCGCCCGGTACTTACAACATTGTCGTATGGATTTTAGGGTCACCTACCTGTTCGGCTACCAATACCGCAACAGTGCTGGCAGCTCCTCCCGGTTCCCTGCAAACCTGGTACAAGGATCTTGACAACGACGGCTACAGCGACGGCGTTACCCAGATCTCCTGCAACCAACCGGCCGGCTACAAAGCAATCGGTGATCTGTTGGGTACCGACATTGATTGCGACGACAACAAACCAACCTGGTTCCCGGGTCAGATCTGGTATCCGGATTATGACGTGGATTTCTACGGTGCTTTGCCGGCGGTCGTGCAGTGTTCCCGACCTGCTGGTCACCGTCGGGCGGATAATCTGATTGAAGTAGACACCGATTGTGATAACAACAATCCGGCTGTGAACCCAGGTGCAACGGAGGTTTGTAATGGCATTGACGATAACTGCGATGGCGATATCGATGAGGGGCTTTCCGGGCATACCTATGTGGGCAATGTGGTATTCAACTCTCAGGCACAACTCAACCTGTGGGCAGCCTGCTACAGTATCATCGATGGCAACGTGACCATTACTGGTGCAGGTATCAGCGATTTAGAACCACTGACGAACATCTCCAAGATAACCGGTAACCTGACGATCCAGTCCACGAGCATCACGACTACGGAAGGCCTGGATACTTTAGAGGAAATTGGCGGTACGATGACCGTTTTCTTCAATTCATCACTGACCAGCCTCAAGGGACTGGAAGACCTGACGACCGTTGATGGTGCCTTGTATCTCTACTACAATTTCCAGCTCAGTGACTGCTGCGCTATTGAGGAGCTGGTCTCCGGTGGTGTGTCGGGCCCAATGGTTGTTTTCTTCAATAAGATTGGCTGCAATTCGGTTCCGGAAATTATTGGCACCTGCAATTCCTCTCCGTTGGTCAGCGATCCGAATAATATAGGGAGCAGGATTGCTCCGGGTATTCTGCATCAGGGAAAAACAGTGAAAGACATTTCCCTGTATCCGAATCCGGCAAAGGATGTTGTCAACATGCTGATCGAGGGTGAATTCCAGTCAGGAAGGTTGAAAATATTCAATGCTACCGGTAAGATGGTTAGTGAGAACGTGTTGTCCGGTGACAATTTTGTAGAAAACATATCTATAAAAAACTGGAGAGCAGGTATCTATTTTGTACAGGCGATACTTGACGGTGAAATAATTACCAAAAAATTGGTGGTTCAATAACCGACTGTACACGACAGGCCGAAGCCGTATCTCTTTCTCAGGGGATACGGCTTTTTCATTTTAAGAAAAAAAATAATGTGAAAATATACAGAATGGCATAGTTTTTACTTCCGGTTACGGACGACAAACAAACCTACGACTATGCAACAAACAAAAAGTCTTTCCAATAACACACCTACTGACCTATCTCCATCTTTTCAAGACTGGCTTAATAGCGAAAAATCGGCAGCACGCAGCCACCGGCAAGGTATATTGAAAATGACCCTGTTTTTAGTTGTGATCGTCGCGATCCTGCTCGTGAAGGAGCAAGGTTCTATTGTTCAGGCGCTGATCAACCATGCTGCCATGATCGCACAACCATAGCTTTTTTATCTTCAAATCGTATCAATACAAACAAGGTCTTTTCTTCTTGCGATAAAGACCTTCAAGGGATTACAACAAATTTTCGGACAGGCCTGTCGTTACCGACAGGTCTTTTTTGTTGGTGGCTTTTGTTTAATTTTGGCGAAAAATGAAGTATGAATAAAGTTTTAGTGGCCCTGCTTTCCCTTTTTATTTTGTCTAAATGCTACTCTCAAGAGCTCTTTCACCCTGCATTACAAACTCTTCTGAACGATCAGCTGCAACCTTTCTGTTTTGGCGTGGCTTCCGGCGACCCGCAGCCGGATGGCGTGGTAATCTGGACCAAGGTCTATGCAGCGGAAAATGAGAGTCGGTCTGTCCGATGGGAAATGGCAACGGATACCGCCATGCAACAGGTGGTGCAGTCGGGGGTGGAAACGGCGGTTCCGGAAAGTGCTTTTACGGTAAAAGTTTATGTCGAAAACCTGGAACCGGGAACAACCTATTTCTACCGCTTCCAGCAGGCTGAACATTATTCTCCCATTGGCAGAACAAAAACAGCGGTCAGCTCCGATCCAAAACAACTCCGCCTAGCGGTGGTCAGTTGTGCTGATTATCAGATGGGTGAGTACAATGCCTATGGCCATTTGGCCTGCCGTAATGACATCGATGCCGTGGTGCATTTAGGGGATTATATTTACGAAAACGGAGCCCGGAAATGGGGCCCAAGAAGAACCCGGAAAAATATGATTCGTAGCCACATCCCCGAACACACCTGCCAGTCGTTGCTGGATTACCGCACCCGCTACGCGCAGTACCGCACGGACCCTCAGTTGCAGGAGTGCCACCGGCTGCACCCATTTATTACAATCTGGGACGACCACGAAATTTCCAATAATGTCAATACCGAAAGTGTTCAGGAAGACCGGGAAGCAGCAGCCCGCCAGGCCTACTTTGAATGGCTACCCATCCAGGACAACCCCGGGAAAAGTATTATCCGCAGTTTTTCATTCGGAAACTTAGCCCAGATGTGGATGCTGGACGGCCGACTTGAAGGACGGACCCCGCAGGCCAGGGGAAAAGATGACCCGATGCTTAACTCGCCCGACCGGCACATGCTGGGCGAGGAACAAACGGAATGGCTACTCAATGGTATGGCGAATTCCGATGCGCGTTGGAAAATCATGGGTAATCAGGTGATTTTCTCACCGCTCCACGATAGTAAAGTCTTCGATCGAAGACCGGACATCCGGATGGACAGATGGGATGGCTACCCGGCAGAGCAACAGTATATTTTTGATTTTTTTTATAAGAACCAGATCCAGAACATCATCGTACTCACGGGCGATGTTCATACTGCCTGGGCGATGGAGCTTACAAAAGCCCCGCTGGATAAAAATGTATATGACCGCAAGACCGGTAAGGGGGTGATCGGAGCAGAGTTTGTCGCACCAAGTATCTCTTCTTTTAACCTCGATGAAGTCGCTCCCCGCTTTATTGCAATAGAAGGCAAACGACGGTTGAAATTAAAAAAACACAATCCTCACTTAAAATATGTCGACCTGGTCAGGCACGGTTATTTTACGCTAACCCTGACACCTGAAAAAGCACAAGCCGACTGGTATTTTATAAAAAGGAAAAACAAAGTGGATTTATCCATTAAGAAGAAAGTGACAAGGGGCATTGATTTTAACGGGAAGCATGTTTACAAATAAACTATGACTACTTTCACGCCATGGTGTATGGGGTTGTTCAATTCCTGTCAATGTTTTCTTCCTGTTTTTTAGCAATACTGTAAAAAGTCGTTGTATGGGCAAAAAAATCTTTTTTCTGGCGGCCTCTATATTTCTGATTTTTCAATCCTGTAAATTATTAAATGGTATCACCGAACAGGAACCGTTTAATCATTTGGGGATGGCTCTTTTATTTTCCTGGTTATTAAGCTTGTTTATCACCGGCATTTTTGCCTTTGCCGGTTTTGCGCTTCCGACAGAAAAATTGATGCCCGAAAATTACTACGTAATAAAAAATGAAAGAGTTTTAAATAAATATTATCACCTGCTCCGGGCAGATCTTTTTAAAAAACTGCTGATTAATTTTATTTATGGAAAGCCCAAGGCTAAAAAGAAATATTTTGACGGAAAAAGATCGGGACTCGAACATTTTATCACTAATACAAAAAAGTCAGAATTCGGACATGTCGTCCCGTTTGTAATTATATTCATCATCATGTTTTATTTGCTTTTCAATGGAATGTTGTTTTTTAGTATTGGATTATTCATTTTTAATACCCTTGGCAATTTCTATCCGGTCCTGGTACAAAGACACCATCGTTCAAGGCTTTTAAAAATGGGAATTTTGCAAAAAAAATAAAAAGAGTAACCCTCTGTCAAAAGGCCTTTGGGTAAGTGCCCCGGCCAATTTGACTTAAAGTAATAAATACAAAAGAACCATTGTAGTGAAGAATGACCATCAACTACATTACCAGTAAACAATGAAAGATCAGATAAAAATTCACGAAACGGCCTATGTGATCGCCAATTACCGGGCGATGTACCCTACTGTCAGCCTTGACAAATACGCCAGGCTGTGGGATATAAAAAAAGCAGACAAATGGGTGAAAAAATTTGTCGATGAGGTGTCGGAAAAAGAACCGCTAACCCATAGTCTTCGCAACCGTTTTTTTCTCGAAAAAATACAGCAATTTATTCATGAAAACCCAACCGGTGTTTTAGTGAATTTTGGAGCGGGACTGAGTATGTACCCATATTTGATTGATGGCTTGAAGGAGGCCGTTGAAATTGATTATCCCAATATCGTTTCTTTCAAGAAAAAGCATGTCGCACAATGGCAATCAGAAAGTAAAATACCAGCGATTAAAACCACTTATATCGGAATTAATTATGAAGCAGGTGCAAAAGAAAAACTCAGGAAAAAATTAATACCGGCTATTGCTGGCAGGCCTTGTTTTATTTTAATTGAAGGAGTAATATTTTTTCTCGACCAGATTATTGCAGACGAATTATTTGCTTTGTTTGGTGAAGTTCAAAAGGCAGGGGATCAGATCGGCAGCGTTTCGTACATTCCTGATATTGAGAAAACAGCCGTTTTTAAACGGTTGATAAAGTTTATGAAATCAACGGCCCCGTCAGAGGAAAAATTCAGGTATTTAAACCTTAGTCCAGATTATTACGAATCACTCAAAAATTATCGTTTAGTCGAGCACACGGACTATTGCCAGACGTCGGCCCGATATGCACCGGAATTTACGCTGTCCGACCCCGATGAAATTCTGAATGAGCACCTGTATATTTTGCAGCGAAAATAATTGCTGATTTATTTTTTGGAAAAAGGAACGGTCAGCGAATCAAAATAAATTCGGTCCGGCGGTTTTCTTTTCTTCCTTCCTCCGATTCATTGGAGGCGATGGGCATCGTTTCCCCAAACCCTTTATGTTTTAAACGGTCAGCCTTAATATTACGCTGCACTAAAAAGTCGTACACTGCTTTTGCACGATTCTCGGATAACTGTAAATTATCTTCTTCGGAGCCGACATTATCCGTGTGTCCGTTGATCTGGATTTTAATAGAGGGGTTGTCTTCCAGTAGTTTTTGTAAGCGTTTCAGCTCCGTAAGACTCTCATTTTTTAGAGCAGCTGAGCCTGTTTCAAAAAAAACATTTTTCAAAATAACAGGTTTGGCCATTTCTGCGTCATCGGCGGATATGCTTTGAGGGACCGGGGTTAGTGCTATTTTGAGCTCATAAGGCTCATCAACGGTGGCTTTGTTTTTCAGCGCAAAATTTTCTGAATAGAAAAGATAATTTTCTTTAGAAACATTCAGTGCATAATCCTTCCCCGTTGGCAGTGTAATCAGAAACTCGCCATCTGCATCCGTTGCCGCACTGACAAACAGGTTGCCGGTTTCCAGATCGATAAATTCGACCCTGGCAGCTAACTTTTGGCGATCGATAGCATCCGATACGATGGCCTTTACATATGTGACCGGCTGTGGTCGGGCGGCTTCGTATAAATTAAAACTATAAATATCCGTTTTGCCAAATCCACCTTCCATATCGCTGGCGTAATAAGCCGTAGTGCCATCAAGGCTGACCGTAAAGGCACCTTCATTACCTTTAGTGTTGATCGGATATCCCAGGTTCCGGGGCTCACCCCAGCTGCCGTCCGCTTGTTTTCTGGAAACGAACAGGTCATATTCGCCCATGCCCGGATGACCCTTTGACATAAAATAAAGCGACTGACCGTCCGGATGGATAAACGGTGCCTGTTCGTCGCGGCTGGTGTTGATGGGTTTGCCCAGGTTTTGGGGGGTACCCCATTTACCATCGGGCCCACGATGACTCACCCAAAGGTCGAGACCACCGATACCTCCTTTTCTGTCGCAGGTGAAAAAGAGTGATTTGCCATCGGCAGAAATACTGGGCAGACTCTCATACGCTGCGGAGTTGACCGGTTCGCCCATATTTTGCACGGGGGTCCATTCCCCATTAATGTACTCGGAATAGTAAAGGTCGCACCGGCCAAGCCCCCGTGGTTTGTTGCAAATCGTAAACACAAGAAATTTGCCATCGGCGCTGATACTTTGCGCCCCTTCATTGTATTCGGAATTGATAGCCGTAATGGGGGTTGCCGGTTGCCACGCCCCGTCGATTTTTTGGCTGATGTAAAAATCTTCCTGCCGGCCCCGGATGGCTGTGTAGATGAGTTTTTGCCCGTCGGCGGTCAGTGTTGGCAGGTACTCGTGGTCCGGGGTATTGATGGATGGCCCCAGATTAACCGGTTCAAAAGGAACCGGGTTTTCGAGAGCGCTGGCTATAAACCGGGCGTTTTGCAAATAGAATGCTGCCGTTGCCTTGCTTTTTGGACTGGCTTTTCCGGTATCCAGGTATTGCTGAAAATGCTCGGAGGCTTCCGTATATTTTTCCTGATCGAACTCGACCAACGCCAGGCTGTAGAGTACACCGGGGAGGTAATCGGGGTCGATGGCCAGCGCCTTTTCGTAGCCCGTTTCAGCTTCCGCAAATCGACCCTGCTGGTTTTTAACATTTGCCCATTCGATCTGTGCATCCACAAAAGTGGGATCGTTTCGGAGCAGCTTTTCCAGTTCGTTGAGAGAAGCATCGAGTTGCCCGTTGAAAAAAAGTCGCTGTGCTTTTCGAAAAGCCTCTAACTGCCTGGATTTTGCATTTTTTTCGGTAGTGTAATTTTTTTGGGCAAAACAAGCTTGTCCTAAAGTGAGGACAAAAAGGATGGTTAGGAACCTTATCATATTTGAAAAAAGATGGATTTTGTGACCGTAAAAAAAGAGTCGTTACGAACCTGAATGACATAAAAACGGATGAATACCGGCTGGATTGCGGGAGAACCCCAAATAAAAATGGCCACCGAGATTGTCCGGCAGCCATTCATTGCACATTTTTCTATTATGTAGTAATCAGGAAATTAAGCTAATGCACCAAGCAGTTCTACTGCTTTCTCAGATCCCAGCTCAGCGGCTTCCTTGATATCGCTGATATAACCGGTTTCCCCGGCTTTTTGGCGGGCCAGTCCCCGGTTGAGAAATTGGTCTGCCTTGCTGGGTGATTCTCTGCGCTCTTCCGCAATATCAAAAGTTTGGTTAAACGCTTTTACGGCTTCTCCATATTCGCCGACCTCGAAGAGCGCTTTACCATAATTGAAGAAGGCATTTTTTTGCCACTTCAGGTTCGGGTCATCTTCTTTGAATGGTCGTTTGGTGACCAGTTTTAGCTCGAATATCGCTTTCTGAAACTCACCCAGTTGCAGGTGCAGTTCGCCTTTCAGGCGGCGGGCACTCCAAAAAACAGGCTGGTGAGGGATAGAGGTCTTGATAGTCATTTCGAGGTCTTCTATCGCCCCGCTGATATCTTTGTTCACGATTCTCACATTGGCCCGTCCCCAGTAGGCATCGGGGTTGCCGGGGTGAATGTCGATGCTCTTGGAGAAATCGTAATCGGCGTCTTTATAATTTCGCAGTTTAAAATTAACATAGCCCCTTCTTTCGTAGGCTTTGCCATGGCGTTCGAACTTTTCGATGGCCTTGTTGAGAGCCCGCATGGCTTCTTCTTCTTTTCCGGTTTCCTGTACCAGTTCACGGCCTTTCATGTAAGCCTGAATGGCACTTTTGTCGCCTTTGGGCTCAATGGTCTGGTCCGCCACTAATTTTCCTTCGTGGATGACCCACATCCTGATATCACCGGCGATGGCATACTGTGCGACGTAACCTAAAAGGTTGGACGTGTTTTTCCAGCTTTTTTCAGGACATTCGGAAATAAAACGGGGAACATGAAGAGTGAAGGAGGATTCTTGAAAGACTTCTTCCGCATTGATGAGGATGTCGTTGCGGTAATAATTTTCAGTGCGGTGCTGAAATAACTTCAACACCTGCTCATAACTTCTTTCGTTGCCAAATTCGAGGCAACCCGATAGAATGGTTTTGAACGTGGTACTCATTTCGCTGCTGTTTTATAAAATTTTTTGAACTGTTGATTCCTTTTTCAATGTGTAGTCTTTCTCCATTGGGTATTTGAATATTACTTCTCATAAGAATCCTTTTGAATATTATTGACATAGCATCACGTTAAAATTGCTTGTCAATTTTAATAGTATCAGTTCGTAAATTCTGTTCCCTCAGTTTGGTATGCTTATTAAATCTTGAAAGGGCTTTTCGCTCTCAGGCGTTTTTGAAGATTTTGTCAAAAGCCAAGAATCACAAATATCCAAAACGGAGTTGATTAAACCAAATAAAAACATTTTTTTTAGAAAAAAAGTTGACGTAAAACTTGCATTATTTGTTTTTGCTATGAGACGTAATTTTATTGTTCCAAAATTTCGTACAACTTTTTGACTGTCAAATACTTAGCAAGCAGGCATTTATTTGCCTTGTGCAAGGGCCTGCGATCGAATATTTTTTCGGTTTGTACAGTTCTTTCTTCGTGTGATGGGCCGATAGGCAGGGGGAGGTGAGGAGAACTTTATTTTGGACAGAGAAACAGCTTTCATTCGTTGTGGTCTTCACTTGCAAAACAAAGGCCCCTCTCCGGTCGAAAGGACTGAAGAGGGGCCTCGTTTTTCTATTTGTCAGTTTTATAGTTTGGCAAATGCTTTCCCGAGGTCCTCCACCAGATCGCCCGCATCTTCCACTCCAACACTCAGCCGGATCAAAGAGTCGGTCAATCCGACTTTGAGTCTTTCTGCCCGGGGAATGGATGCGTGGGTCATGGATGCCGGGTGGCCGATGAGCGATTCTACCCCGCCCAGCGATTCCGCCAGTGTGAACAGGTGGGTACTGCTCATGATTTTTTCAGCGGCCTCATAACTGTCTCCTTTCATATCGAAAGAGACCATGGCCCCGAATAGCCGCATTTGCTTCTTAGCAATTAAATGCCCGGGATGGTCTTCAAAGCCAGGGTAGTAAACATTTGCCACCTTGGGGTGGGCTCTGAGGAACTCCGCAATTCTCGCCGCATTCTGGCAGGCCCGCTCCATCCGCAGATGCAACGTTTTTATGCCTCGCAGAATGAGGAAACAATCCATTGGTCCTGGCACCGCGCCAGAGCTGTTTTGCAAAAAATAAAGCCGGTCTGCCAGTTCCTTGTTTTTTACAACCAGTGCTCCGTGAACGGAGTCAGAGTGCCCGCCCAAATACTTGGTGGCAGAATGCAAAACAATATCCGCACCCAGGTCGAGCGGGGTTTGTAAAAAAGGCGAGGCAAAGGTATTGTCGACGCAAACCAGCAGGTCTTTCTTTTTAGCGATTTTACAAATGGCTTCGATGTCAACGACCTTCAGCATCGGATTGGTAGGCGTTTCGATCCACACCAGTTTGGTTTTATCCGTCAGGTATTGCTCAAACTGGCTGGCGTCGTACATCGGTACAAAGTGGCTTTTCATGCCAAAACGCTCGTACACTTTGGTGATGAGGCGGTAGGAACCACCGTATAAATCGTTGATGGCTACTATCTCATCGCCGGCGTTTAACAGCTTTAATACGGCATCCATGGCGGCCATGCCGCTGCCGAAACAGATGCCGTGCGTCCCGTTTTCCAGGGCAGCTAAGTTGGCCTCCAAGACGGAGCGGGTCGGATTTTGCGTACGGGCATACTCGAAGCCTTTATGGTCTCCGGGCGCAGCCTGAGCGTAGGTGGATGTCTGATAAATGGGGGTCATAACAGCCCCGGTCTGTGGGTCGGGTTCGACCCCGGCGTGGATTACTTTTGTGGCAAATTTCATTTTTAGTGTAAAATTATTTGGTCGCAACAAGAATCGTTTCCTCTGTTTTCAGCCCCAACTTGTGGCCTGACTTTTCTTCCGCCAGGTTGTAGGTGAGGGGTTGAACGTCAAAACCTGCCTGCTCCAAACGATTTATCAATCCTTGCACAGAATAGACTCTGACGTGGTCTTCCTGTCCAAAATTCTTCAATCGGTCTTCGGGAGTACGTATGGTTATATCTTCAAATATGTCGCCAGCTTTAAATGGTGTCTGCACCAAAGCTTTTCCTCCTTTTTTCAATATCCGGTACAGCTCGTTCATGGCCTGGCGATCAGCTTCAACATGTTCCAGGACATGGAAACAGATAATGAGGTCAAAAGATGAATCGTTTTCGGCAATAGCGGTGATGTCATATTTTTTTTGCGCTTCAAACTCACCGGCAAAATCAGTACTGACATAGTCAATGCCCGGTAGTTTTTCCATTTCCCGCCGGAGGCATCTCGACGGGGAAAAATCAAGTATTCGCCCGGATAGCCAGCCCTCGTCCCGGAGCAATTTCCAGAGTCGGCGGTTGCGGGGCAAACTGCCGCAAGAGGGGCAAAGAAGGTCGCCCGTTGGCAGGGTGATGAACTTTGACAGCCCCGTCTGGCAAACATTACAGTGGTAACGGTTGCCTCTGTAACGGTGGGCGTACACCTTCCGGATGAAAGGTTCATATTGGTTCAGCCATTTTTCGGGCAGCACCTTCTTGGCGATATTTTTTAAAATCTGGTACAGTTAAGTAGATGATGTGAAATAGTCAACACGCTATAAAAGCATAAAGCATTGATTCGTAAATTGTTGCAAAACTGCCCTCCCGAAGTGAATTCGGGGTTTCGCTGCGCTCAAACTGTAAACTGCCAACTGCCGACTGCCGACTGAATCCGGGATTTCGCTACGCTCAAACTGTAAACTGCCGACTGCCAACTGCCGACTGCCAACTGTAAACTGCCAACTGCCAAATTCAGTTATTCCGGTTTTTATCAACAGGCTTTTTCGCACCGTATTTCAGTACACACTCAGTGTGGATGTCGGAAAAGGAAAGGGGCAACCCGGAATGACCCCGGTTGCCCCATCCTTAACTTTTGTGGTTTCTGAATTTAGTTCACAGATTCCGTCAATTCTTTGCCAGGCTTGAACTTTACGTTGCTTTTGGCAGCAATAGTGATGGTTTTACCAGTGGCAGGGTTGCGTCCCTGACGGGCTTCGCGATGAGCGACGGCAAAAGTACCGAATCCAACCAGGGTGACTTTGTCACCGTCTGCAAGTGCATCTGAAATGGATTCAAAAACTGAGTTCACAGCAGTTTTAGCCTGTGCTTGGGTAAGCCCAGCGCTCTCTGCTACTTTGTTGATCAAATCTCCTTTATTCATCTTTGAAATTTTAAAAAATTAAGGAATTATTAAAGCGGCGCAAATTTATACAAGCAATAGTTTTTACAAACGTTTTCCCGTTAAAAATGCCCGATTTTATTGGGTATTCCTGAAATTCAAGCATTTTTAACAGATTATAGCGACATTTGCACTCGCATTAATCATCAAATCCTGACCATGAAGAAATTTCCTGTCCTTTTTATCTTTTTTCTCGCCCTCTCTTTTTTGTTTGTTTCCACCACTTCCTGCAACCGCGGGTACGGTTGCAAGATCAATGAAAATGCACATGTCCAGCCAAATAAAAAAGGCAAGTACCCAAAATCTAAAACCCGCTCGGGGCTTTTTCCTAAAGACATGAAAAAAAATCGCAGGTAAGTTTACGGATTTTCGGGGGCGAGGTTACAAAGCCCCATCACGCATCTTCGGCACCCAGGGCCTGCGCCAGACCTTCGCCGATCAGGTTAAACACGGTTACCGTCAAAAATATAGCCCCTCCCGGAAATACGGCCAGCCACCAGGCCAGGTGATTCCCGCGGGCATCCGACAACAGCCGACCCCAGGTGATGCCATCTTCCCCGACGCCAATGCCCAAAAAAGAAAGGGCAGATTCCAGCAGTACCGCCGATGCCATCCCAAATGCAATGGTGATCAGTACCGGTCCAAGAGCATTGGGCAAGGCATGCCGGAAAAGCAGGCGGCGATCCGAAAAGCCCAATGCCCGTCCGGCTTCAATATAACCCAGGTTGCGGATACGCAGCAGTTCCGCCCGTAAAAAACGGGCGATGGCCGGCCAGCGGATCAACCCGATGATGACCATGACATACAGGATGGAGTTTTTGGCAAAAACCGCGACCAGCGCCAACAGCAGCAACAGGCCCGGTATCGAATTCACGATTTCGATGGCCCGCATAATCAGTAAGTCTAACGGCAGGGCAATCTGCTTCCCGGCAAACGGCCATTGCTCAACCCACCTGGCAAGCATGTTGGCTAACACCATGATTACTGTGAACAAAACGAGGCTTTTTAACACTTCCAGGCTAGTCCCACTTTCAGCCAATACGTACCATCGCACCTTAAAAGCATAGAACCAGGCAAAGAACAAAGCCAGCATGTTGATAAACAACCTGGCCCGGCTGACAAAAAAACGGTCGTCACCAAAATAGCCGGCCAAAGATCCGAGGAGGATACCAATGGCTGCGGCAATCGACATGGAGATAAGACCGACCAGCATGGCTACTCTGGTGCCCGCAATCAGCCCGGCCAGCAGATCGTGCCCCAGGCGGTCGGTTCCCAACCAGTGGCGGTAATGCCGTGATTTAGTTTTTTGTTTGGAAAACGGCCCCTTGTACTTGTTGCGAATGTCGGTCGTTGTGGGAGAATAGGGGATGGGTGGGAAAATGACAAAATCGTAGTCGGCACCTTGCCAGTCCATTTGACGAAAATCGGCGGATGGTGCAAGGAACCCCATATCCAGCCCCAACTGATGAAAAACCGGGAATTGATGGCGACCATCAATTTTGCAGTAAAGAGGCTTTTCGTTCGCAAGCCACCCGCCAAAAATGGCCAGGAAGGCCAGTCCATAAAGTACGCGCATCGACCACCTGGTCAGCCTTTTTCGCTGAAAGCGCTGCCAGAGCAGGGTGCGGGGCGTTGGCCCCTCTTTTACTGTATGTTCGTCCTGTACGGTCATAATGGTTTCCCAAAAAAATATCCCCGCAGGGGGTTCTTTATGCTTTCCTGAATTTGATCCGGGGGTCGGCCAGTGCATATAAAATGTCTGACAACAAAATACCCGTGATCGTTAAAACGGCCCCCAGCATCATGATGGCAAAGACAATTGGCCAGTCTTGTTCATTGATCGACTGCAACATCGTCCAACCGAGTCCGGGAATATTATAAATCATTTCGATGGTCACCGATCCGGCAATCGCTGCCGGCAGCACGGAGGCGACCAGCGTGATCAGCGGAAACAACGCATTTCGGAAAGCATGTTTCCAGATCACCTTCGATTCGGGCAAACCCTTGGCCCTGGCCGTTTTGATGTACTCTTGTTGCAGTACTTCGAGCATGCTGCCCCTTGCCTGGCGGGCAATAAAAGCCACGGCGGGATAGGTGATGCAAATGATCGGCAGGATCAAATAGGGGTACATTATCCGGATTTTTGTCCAGAGGGTAGCTCCCTCCGGAAAGTGGCCAAGCCAGGCCCCTCTGAAAAATTCCATTCCGTATTCTTTGGTCGTGAAAAAGGCCAGGAGCATCGTACCGATCCAAAAGGTCGGCAAGGAATAAAGCATGAACATGCCGAGCGACGAGGCATTGTCGAAGCGACTTCCTTTCCTGACTGCCGACCAAACACCCAGCGGCACCGCAATTAAAAACGCCAGCAGGATGGCGCTTACGTTTAAAACCACCGTCCACAAAAGGGCTGGGGAAAGAATATCTGAAACGGCGCGCCGGCGGGCTATCGAAACACCAAAGTCGCCCTGGAGAAACTGTGTCAGCCAATAATGGTATTGGTTGTCGGGGCCATACCAGTGAAAAGCCGGTATTTTCAACTTCACCGGAGTGGCGGCAGCCTTCACCTGCTCGTAGTTAGCCTTTAATTGCTGGTAGCCACTTGTCAGCCGCTCTTCCAGTTGGGGAGCTGAAACCAGGGAAGTGTCCATCCTTTCGAAGCAGGCCAATATAGCTCCGTCGGCCGGTGTCCGGTAAAGACTCCGCAGGTCGAGTTTGAAATCAATAGCGGCTCCGGCAAGACTGTCTGGCAAACTCAGGACCTGTAGCTCAAGATCCCGTAGTGAATTGGCATAGGCTGCTATTTCTGGCCAGTTGCCATATTGGGCCAGCAGTTTTTCCAGCATCGATCTGCGTTCCGGCCGCAGTATCTTATATAAGGTGTCAGGGGTTGCCCGGGAAGTCACTGCGCAGTAAAAAGCTGGTTTGTCGAGATTCAGTACACTGGCGGCGTCGCGGTATTTTTTTTCGGCAATCAGCAGGTCATTCGGAGTTGATACTATGGAGAATGGATCTTGTTGTAAATAATCCACAACCTGACTACTTGGCGCCAGACGACTCAATCCGAACGACAACATGCTCACCACCAGTAAAGTGGGGACAAACAGCAACAGCCTTTTTAGCAGGTAGGCAAACATGAGAACGAAAATCAAAAGGAACCGCAAGAATGGAACTCCAAGACCCGCGCTCCTAACTATTGCGGTTCCTTCTGATTTGTTTTGGGAGGGTTAATTATTTTCCTTCAACTTAAAATGTTGTGGAGAAATGCCCAATTGGCTGATAGCCGGTTCAAAGCGCTGATGCACAGCAATCCGGTTGAGGGGGATGATTTGAAAAATGACGGGTTGTTCGTCGTAAACTATTTTTTGAAATTGGAGGTATTGGGCATTTCGCTCTTCTTCGTTGGGGTTGTAGCGGATGGCATCGATCAATGCATCGGACTCCGCATTGCCAAAGCGCGGGAAGTTGCCCCTGCTGGTTCCGATCGCATCGGTGTGCCATAGTTGCTTGAAGTCGTCCGGGAGGGGATACCAGGAGGCGGCCCGGCCACTCAGTTCAAAATTGCCATCGCTGCTGTTTTGGCGGGATACCTTAAACTCCATTCCTTCCCGTTTGATTTCTACCCCAATTTTTTGGGCATTGTTTTTAAATAATTCAGAAAAGTTGTCCTGGAAGTTGGAGCGGGGGTCGTACTGATAGGACAAAACCATTTCGGTCAATTCCCCGTCGACGACTTTATCCACGGTGCCGTTTCCGTTGGTGTCTTCCCAGCCGGCTTCTTTTAAAAGCTGTCTTGCCTTGTCCAGGTCGTAGTTGATCGGCTGCAGGCTTTTATCAAAATATTTTTTGGAAGGGAAAACCGGCCCGATCATCCTTTCGGCAAGGCCGTTGTACAGCTCGTTGATGACCAGGTCAATGTCCAGGGCGTGTGCCAGGGCACGGCGTACTCTTTTGTCGGATAGCTTTGGGTTGCGGTTGTTCATGACGGTCATGAAATACATATAGGTAGGCGGGGTGTAAAAGTCGAGGATAGACTGCACAAACTCATTCTCCCTCAAATCCACGAACTGCTGGGCATCCAGCTCTATGGCAACATCGATGCTTTCGTCCTTCAGGGCCGTGATGGTTGCAGCCTGATCGGCAATGGGGTAAAAGATGATCGTGTCCGGGTGTGCAACGAAGTGCTTGTTCTGTCCGGCCAGTTTTTCTCCCCACCAGTTTTGTTTTTTGGCCAGAACGACACGCTGCCCTTCTTCCCATTCGGTCAGTTTATAAGGACCCGAACCCGAAACGATCTCTTTGGCAAACTTAGGGTCGGAAAAAGCAGCTGCAAAACGGGCAACATTTTCATCCTCTTCCATTTTTTTGGCGTTGGCCGGATCCCGGAGGGCGCGGAAAGAAATCGATTTTGAAATGCCTTCCGGGTCGTAGATATGTTCGGGGATGACTGTAAAGTTGGAAATACCCGGTTCCGTCAGGATATACGAGTTGTTGGTAAATACACTGAATTGTTTCGGGTTTTCGGCATCCACTACGATATCCACTACATTGTCAAAATACCCGACAATGTTTTGGGTCGGCAATTTTGGATTGAAAACTGTTTTCATCGAAAATAGATAATCATTCCCCGTGATTGGCCGACCATCATCCCACACTGCGTCTTCCAGAATTTCGTAGGTAAACTGCTGTCCGCCCGCAAATGGCCCGGAGGTAATACTTTCAATGACCGGCTCCGCCTTGATCAGCATGGGGGTAAGCTCCTGTGTCTCGTAATCAAATTCCATCAGCTCCTGGAAAACCAGTTTGTGTATGTCCGCCTCGTACCTGATGGTTACAAAATAAGGGTTCATCGTCCGGATAGCCGTCGATTGGCGCACCCGCAAGGTATTGTCATTATGTCTCCATTTTGTGGTCTCCTGCTGATCGCCACCGCAGGCGGTTAGCAGAAAAAAACAAGGGATAAGCAGGAGTGAGAGGATTCTGACCATGGCAAACAATTTATTTTGGTGATTATTAGAATGAAAAGCACGAAGTTAAAATAAAACGTGTAAAGCCAGGAAGGTTTCGGGGTTTCACCGCTAATTGAACCAGCCGACACGACCGCACGATATGGTCGGTCAAATTTGCCTGGCTGTTGCGGCTGAAAAGCCGTTAGGGTCAGAAGGGAGCGGATAAAGAGCGAGAATCCGGTTTCCGGACTACTTTGCAGGAAGTAAAATGGCAATGATTCGTGCACAAAGGTTTCTGTAAATGCGACACCCCCAAAAGCAGGGCTGTTAAGTTCTGAAGGATTCGTTTTTTAATAATAATTAAAATGAGAATAAAATTGAACAAACCAGACATCCTTCAACCGAGGCAAGGAATTTTTAAGTTTGAATTTGCACTTGTGCTTGAATTTTAAAAACCTCCCCAGCGTCTTACAGTCCTGCCCCTTTAGGTAAACACCGAAGAATAGCCCGGGACTACCGTTTCGTTCATTGGTGTTTCGGGATTTGGGGAAAGTAAAAAATGCAGGCCGGAGAAAAGCCGCAAAAAAAAGTACTTTCTTTTTATGGAAACAGGTGGAGTGTTTGGCTCAAGTTGGCAGTGGTTTGTAAAAACGATTTTTTACATATTATTGATAGCATGATCTAAAAGAAAATGATCTTTTTGAAATTATATCTTGGTAAAACAGCTATTTGAAGACTTTTTATCCTTTTTGGCATCATTTTTGGCTTTTTAAATCCTTTGAGAATATACCATTTTAAAGTTTTACCCGGAAGGGATGCGTTTATTAAAAAAGGTGATTAAGCCTACTTGAGAAACTGGAACAAACACTGTCTTCTTTTTTTACCTGCCACACACTTTTACCAATTCATTTTTCTCACAGTGTTTTACAAAATGGCCGTTTGGAGTTGATCCAGGCAGAATCCTGAATGAGGCTATTCCAAAGACTGCTATTTTCTTTTCTTCTACACCCACACACCACTACTACGTTTAACTACACAACACAAGTGCTCAGGCATCATTGATAGAGTCAATGGTTCGTTGGTCGCCGATACAGAACAGGTTGCTTGTTCCTGGCTGTGTGATGCACATATACCTGGCACCTGCCGCACCATCCGGTGCAAAGAAAACTACATCCCGAAAAGACACTAAAAATATTAGTCGGTTTCAAATTCGGTGCAGGCTAACAATAGATAATATTGTGGCGTCTGCACTTTTTTCACCCGGGGCAAGCGTGCTTACACGTTTCCCCGAGTGAAAAAAGTTTTCCCTCTCGATTCCCGGCCCCCCGTTTTCCACGGCC
>JBFIJS010000010.1:0-19644 GCA_041600595.1 Saprospiraceae bacterium
ACGGCTGGCGAGAACAGCACCATGGTCTTTCTGGGCGATAACGTACCCGCATTCAACCGGAACAGCGTAAAAGCAGAAGTAAGGGCCCGCAAGCTGCTGTACGATCAGTTGGACATCCTGGAAAACTACCCTGGTAAGGCCTATTTCATCCCCGGAGAAAAGGACTGGAACAAGGGGAAACCGGACGGGCGGGAAGCCCTGCTTTGGCAGGCTGACCACATCCAGTCAAGGCTCGGTCACGACAATGGTTTTCTGCCCAACCATGCCTGCGGAGACCCCGACAAGGAAAAGGCAGCCGACGGTGTCCGGTTGCTCTTTGCCGACAGCCAGTGGTGGCTGCAGGACTGGAATGGCGTACAAGACCTGAATAAAAACTGCGACATCAAGGACCGCTTTGGCTTTTTGCTCGAATTGGAGGACGACCTCAAAAAATACGATAAAGACCGGGTCGTGCTTTTCATGCACCACCCTCTTTACAGCAATGGTCTCCACGGTAGCGGCTTTACCTGGAAACACCATATTTTCCCTCTGACTATCTGGAAAAAGAATGCTTATTTGCCACTGCCCGGGCTCGGCACATTGGCTGTGATGGCCAAAGAAATGGGCATCTCCCGGCAAGATCTGACCAACCCGCGCTACACCAGGCTCAAGCAGGAAGTCCTGAACATCGCCAACAAAAAACCGGAAAACAGGAGCCTCATCATCGTCGGGGCACACGACAACAGCCTGCAATATTTTGAAGAAGGCAACGACCATATCAAATACATCGTCAGCGGGTCGGGTGGAAAAACGGAATACGCCCAGCGGGGGCGCCGGTCCAGATTTGTGCAGGCGCAACGCGGTTATGCTAAATTATATTTTTACAAAAATCAGGAAACCTGGCTGGAAATGGTGACCGTCCGGGAAGATGGCACCACGGAGACTACCTTTAGAAAAAAGCTCTTCCAGGGGGTCATCCTTTCCGACAGCCAACCCAAAGAAGAAGTGTTTGAGCCCTTACCGGATAGTGTCACCGTGGCCGCATCACAGACCTACGATGTGGGCTTGTTTAAAAAAACCACCTTTGGCGACCGCTACCGGAAGGCGTGGAAAACCCCGGTCACCGTCCCCGTTTTCAATCTGGACACAGAATTCAGGGATCTGACCCCGGTCAAACAGGGCGGGGGCATGTCGTCGAAAAGCCTGCGCTTTGAAAGTGTCGGGGGAAAGGAATACGTATTGCGTTCTGTTGATAAAGACGTGAGCCGGGGGCTTCCCAAAGACTTGCGGGAAACCCTCGTGCAGGATTTTATCCAGGATCTTAAAAGTGGCTCGCACCCCTACGCTGCCTTTGCGGTTCCGACGCTGGCCGAGGCGGCCGGCATTTACCACACCAATCCAAAACTTTATTATTTGCCCAAACAACGGCGACTCGGCGCTTACAACGAAACGTTCCAGGGTGAGTTGTACCTGTTCGAAGAACGGCCCGACGACGACCAATGGGCCGACAGCGACCAGTTTGACCACAGCCCCGACATCATCAGTTACGTGGATTTACTGGGGAAAATACACAAAAGCCCCAAACATCAGATCGACGAAAAATGGACCCTCCGGTCCCGCCTCTTCGATCAGTTTATCCACGACTACGACCGCCACGACGACCAGTGGCGCTGGGCTTCCTTTCCCCAAAACGACGACCTCATCCTGTACCGCCCGATTCCCCGCGACCGGGATCAGGCTTTTTTCGATTTGCGGGGAGTCGTTCCCTTTATTATCAGCCGCCCTTTTCTCCGGATACAGCAGCAGGGACTGGCAGGAAAAATCAGGGACATTTCCGGAGAGGCCAAACCGGGGTGGGTGTTCGACCGGACCTTCCTGACCGAACTCAGCCGGGAGGATTGGGTCGAAGTGGCCCGCGACATGCAGGCCAGCCTCACCGATGAAGTAATCGAAAATGCTTTTAATGACTGGCCGGCTGCCATCTACGACCTCAACGCCAGGCAGATCATCAAAACGCTGAAAAAGCGGCGGAACAACATGGTACTCCACGCCGAAAAGCTCTACGCCTTTTACGCTAAATACGTGGATATCACGGGCACGAATAAAAATGATTTCTTCGAAATAACGGGAAAACCCGGTGGTGTGGTTTCGGTGAAAATTTTCTCCCGGAAGAAAAATGGACAACTCGAAGGGCCGTACTACGAGCGTGATTTTTTCAAAAAAGAGACCCGTGAAATACGGCTTTACGGCCTGGAAGGCGACGACCAGTTTTCGATCCGGGGGACGGCGAAAAAAAGCATCCGCATCCGGATCATCGGTGGCAACGGAGAGGACGATGTCCGGAACGAATCCGGAACCCCGAATACGATTGCCTACGACAATCCGCAGGGCATGACGCTCAGCGGAAAGGTGACAGACCATCGCCACAACGACCTCAAAATCAATGAGTACAACCGCAGTGAATTCAAGGACAACACCTATTTCCCGCTCTTCACTTTTGGACGCACTGTTGACGACGGGACGCTGGTCGGCGCTGGCGTCCGCCTCACCAGGTACTCCTTTCGCAAGGAACCTTACGGCTCACAGCACAGCTTCTTTTTCCGCTTCTCCGCCAACACCAATGCGCTCAATTTTTATTACACCGGCGACTTCACCCGGGCCATCGGCCGCCAGCTCGACTTCAACCCGGACATCCACTTCGACCGCCCTGTCATTTTTAATTTTTTTGGACTGGGAAATGGCACTCAGGTGGATCAGTCGCTGCCCAACAGCTACAATTGGGTACGGCTGGAAAGAATGACGATCAGCCCGCTGCTCAAACGCACCTGGTACAACGGACGGAACTTCACCCGGTTTGGTCCTTTCTACGAACGGGTGGAAGTGGAAAACAGAGCCGGCCGCATTACCGATACCGACCTCTTTACAGCCAACGATCTGGAACAAAAACATTTTATCGGCCTGAAACTGGAACATAGCTTCCAAACGGTTGACAACGGCGCCGTTCCCCGCAACGGATTTAAGCTAAATTTTGGCGTTCATCATTACCACAACATCCGGGACAACCAGGCTTATACCCGGCTGTTTGGCAACTTTTCTACCTATTTTACGGCTGGCAGCAAAGTAGAACTGACCTTCGCCAGCCGCTTTGGCGTGGCTTCCCTTTCGAACGATAATTTCATGTTTTATCACAGCAATAACCTCGGTGGCAACAACTACCTCCGAGGCTTCCGCAACAACCGCTTTTCCGGGCAGTTTCTCCTTTTCCACAATACGGACCTGCGTTTAAAGTTATTTTACTGGCGCAACAATTTTATTCCTTTTGAATTTGGTGTGCTGGGCGGGCTCGACTACGGGCGGGTTTGGGAAAGAGACAGCGACCCCGAACGTTTCCACGCAGGCTTCTCGCCCGGGTTCTGGGTTACGCCATTTAAGATGGCCGCTATCTCAACTTTCTATACTTTTACGAATGGTACCGAGGAAGATACTTACACCATCCGGCTGGGTTTTTATTTCTAAATAAAGTACGATACCTTGCTGTATTTTTTTTGAAAAATAATCCGGGAACGTGGCCCGAAAAAACAATCGGGCAATTAAGTTTTAAACTCCCCGGTCCCGATGGTGAGTTGCCAACCCGACGGATAACTTATCCTGAACTTATTTTGGGTGACTGCTCCTCCTTTTTGAAAGATCGTTTGGACTTTCACGCCGCAGCTTTGCGATAAAATATAATGTTTCGCCGCAGGCAGATAAACGCCGGTTCAGACAGGTACGGTTGTACAGTTTCGCTTAGCAATTCGGAACGATAGAACCGGCACCAACTCTACGACACGATATGTCCTGAAATTTTGCAATAGCATGAAAAAAATACTCCTTTCCATCGTTCTCCTGAGTGCGCTGTTTTTCTCCAGCACAAACGCCCAATCGCCTTATGAATTAAAACTGAAAAAAGAATTGACTTTGGTGGGAACAGGTCTGGGGCTGGGTGGTGCGGCTTATTTTTTCCACCGGCAAATGGAGCCACTTTCCTTAGGCCAAATCGAAGCTTTTGAAACCAAAGGAATCAGCGACTGGGAAGAGTGGACCACCGGCCAGGGTTCCGAAAAATCGAACCGGGCCAGCGACATCATTTTATATTCCGCACAATTGATTCCCGGGGTGGTGACACTGGCCGATAAATCCATGCGAAAAGATGCTTTAAAGATTGGCGTTTTGTACAGTGAGGTATTTCTGCTCAATTTAGGAGTCACCGCGTTGGTCAAAAACACCGTCCGTCGTGCCCGGCCCTACGTCTATGATCAGGACTACCCTTTGGAAGAAAAATTATTTAAATCGGCCCGTACTTCTTTTTTCTCCGGTCACACCTCCGAAACGGCCGCCATGTGTTTTCTTACCGCCCGCCTCTTTGCCGATTATCATCCGGACAGCCAATGGAAAACCGTCGTCTGGTCGGCAGCGGCTATCGTGCCCGCAGCCGCCGGCATATTGAGAATGCGGGCTGGCAAACATTTTCCCTCCGACGTCATCACCGGATATGCAGTGGGGGCAGCCATCGGGTATTTTTTACCGAAAATACATTTAGCACCGGGCAAAAAAAACCAGACACAAATAATCAAACATTTCTAAGACAGGGAAAAGAAATAAAGAGGAAAGATGGGTAAAATAAAAAGCGGGACAGTTAATTGCCCCGCGATAAAATTATAATCCCATGAACATAAATTTTAATTCTAATAAGTTAACACCACGTTCAGTGTTTTCGTTCATTTAACCTGCAAAACTGGCGGCGGTGCGACTTTACAGGCAAACCCGGTTTAATTTCAGCTTTAGCCGACATTTCCGACCACTACCATTTCTTCTAAAGTTGGTGTGGGGCTACCTCCGGCTTTTTCAATCGTGACGGCGTAGGCCTGGGCATTCTCGATGAAAGGCACCTCAATAAAAGCCGAGTCCGGCGTAATCGTCACATCAAAGACGCCCATATCGACGGGCGTACCATCCACGATGGCCCACAACTGATATTGTTTATCGGTAGGCACTACCGGCATATTGATGACTTCGAGGTAAGACTTTTGCAGGTTTGTATTTTGAAAAACGACGGCTATGTTGGTCGGATCTTTTTCGGGCAATCCCTTCATTTCAACCGCATTCGTATTTCTGTCTTTTAGAAAGGCAAACAGCTGTTCTGTTTTTTCTTTTTCTTTTAGCTGTTCGCTGCAATTGGTATCTAATTGTTCGTACGCCGTCTGCAAATTGACGAGTTCGTCTTCTTTGTCGGACAATTTATTGTTCAGGGAAATCCCCCAGACAATAGCTCCCAGAAAAGCGGCAATGGACAGGCGGTACACCAGTTTGTAAATGTTTGCGCCTTTGGTTGCGGCTGCGTCACCGGATGATTCCGTATTGGTTTTTTTGTCCTTTATTTTTTCCAGAATTTTTGCTTCCAGGCCGGGCGCAGGCTGCACGGCATTAACCATTGCGTATTTTTCGAACGCCTCCTCGATCGCCTCAATTTCTTGTTTAATCTCAGGATATTGCAATGCATACTGCTCCACCCCACTGCTTTCGGCAGCGGAGAGGTTCCCGAGCACATATTGCTCGAGGATACCGGAGGCTATGTATTTTTGAATATCCATTTTTTACTGGCGAATAATTAGTAATTAAAAATCAGTTGATTCCATTTTTACCAAATTCCAAAAAAGATAAAAACAGAGATCAATTCGTTTTTCAAAACCTTCCGCAATTCATTCATGGCTGCCCGCATGCGGGTCTTCACCGTCCCGAGTGGCATATTTAACTCCTCTGCTATTTCGGACTGAGAATAACTTTGGAAATAAGCGTAATCGATGAGTGTCCGGTAGTTGCCGTCGAGGTTATCGATTACCTTTCGAAGGCCGCTATCCTGAATATTGGAAGTATCTGTAAAACTTTCACGAACAGATACGGAAGTTTCTATATCATCGGTTTTCTGTCCTTTGCGATATCCGGCTGATCGCACCTTATCAAGGGCCGTATTTCTGGTAATCTGCGCTAACCAGGTAAATAATTTTCCTTTGGTGGAGTCATATTTGTCAGCATTATCCCACACTTTCATAAAAACATCCTGCAGAACTTCTTCGGCCACTTCCCGCATGGGGATCATTCTGGTAATAATTCCATACAGGGCTCCTGAATAGTTTTTGTACAACAAAGAAATAGCCTGACGGTCGCCCTTGCCCAATAGCAAGACGATCTCATTCTCCAGTGCAATATTTTTTTGTTGTGTATTCATTTTTTAAACGATGGGTAAATGTAAAGACGCCATTGATATAATACTAATGTAAATGGAGGCATTTCTTTTATGTTCAACTTTTTTTTTAAAAAAAATGCACAAACCGAAATCCAGTTGCTCACTCCTTCCCGTAACTGGTTATGTAATTCGAATTCAATATTCATAAGCAGTTCCTTGAAATGATTGTTCAGAAAGCCCGACCGACCCAGCACAAACAGCCATCAACAATGGCGTGCAGGACAGCTGGCTTTCCGTCAATTCTTTCGAAGAACAACATTGCCGGTACGATCCGGTAAAATCATATCAACTACTAATTCTTAAATCCACTAGACATGAAAAAGAAAAATTTGTTTTTAGCAGCGCTCGTTTTAATGGCTACGTCCATTGGTATTATTTGGGCCGCTGACCACATCGACGCACCTGCCGTCGCCTCTACTTCTTCCGACATCACCGATTATTACGCTTTTCAGAGTCCCGAAAATAACAACAACATGGTTTTCGTGGCCAACCTGCAGGGCCTTCTCAGCCCGGGTGCCACTGCCAATGCCCGTTTTGACGAAAACGTAATGATCGAATTCAACATCGACAACACCGGCGATGCCGTGGAAGACCTGGTCATTCAGGCATTTTTTAAAGACGGAATGGTGACGACTTATGGCCCCGTGGCACCAAGCTCTACCGGACTGATAAGCAAAGCCGAAACCTCGGGCGTAACCGTGGAAGCTGCCATCACAGCCTATGGTTCCAGTGCCGTCATTGGTTCGCAAAATGGTATTAAGGTTTTCGCCGGCCCAAGGGACGACCCGTTTTTTATGGACTTCGCCCAATACGGTGAAATCATTGCAGGCAACGCCACCGGTTTTAACAATCCCGGATCAGACACTTTTGCCGGTACCAACGTCATGTCGGTAGTCATTGAAGTGCCAAAGTCCCTGCTTGGTTCTGCTGCCACCCTCAACACCTGGGTAGAGTCGAAGCGCAAAATCTAAAAAAACCTCCTCCCCGAACCATAAACTTCTTTTTTCAACACAATGGATTTTAAGATCATGACTGTTAGACTCCTGACAGTCACCCGGACTTTCTTTGGCCGGTTGCTTTCAGGCCGTTTAGCAGTCATTTGATCTTGACCATCCATACTCGATAAATCAATCAAATCATGAATTTCTTAAATAAATCAGCTGTTCTTTTTTTACTGGCCTTTGGCGCCTTTTTCACCAGTTGCGATAGCGACGACGACATGAATCCAACACCGGTCGACGATGCGGTTTACATGCAGGAAGACCAAATGGCCCGTCCGGCCATCAACACGGTGTTCGTTACCGCTCCGGATAAAGATGCTTTCAACACCACAATTCCGTCCGAACAGGGCAGTCAGTTTGCCTCTAAATTTCTGGCCAGACTGGGCGCCCTCAACGATGGATACACCACCAACGCCCTCGGCATGGATGCTGCTACTTTTACCGGCGCCCTCGCTACCGATGTGCTGACGGTTGCCACCTCCGGAACAACCACTTTCTTCGATGGTACCAATGTATTGACGGGCCGCCAGTTGGCCGACGATGTAATCTCGGTCGAACTGTTGCTGATCTTTGGTGGACCAGACGGAACAGCCAATCCACAACTAACTGACGACCATGTAGATGCGAACGACAAACCATTTCTGAACACGTTCCCCTACCTGGCTACACCGCACTAAGTAAGACTTACGTTGCCCGATCCTCCGGGAAAGGGTAACGTCTCTATACACCTGTTTTTTTGGTTATGATACGTAATTGCCGGACGGTTGCCCCAAAGCCGTCCGGCTCTTTTCCCAAAACCGATTTTTTGAACATTCAACGGCGGTCTGACATACATCCGCTCAGTTTCCGCACATTTTATTTAGTTGTAAAATCCATTAAAATGAAAAAGATAATTTTCCCAGTCATTCTGCTGGCCACTATTCTGGCCTTCGTTTTTTATTCACAACCCGACCGCCCGGTTGTCGATCCTGCCGATTACGGGCAGTATCTGTCCGAAACCCCACTCCAACAACAAAAAGAAGAAATCTCAGGCGAAATAGGGTTCTGGGAAAATAAACTGGTAAGTACGCCCGGCAACTACGTTTTTGAAAAAAAACTCGCCGGGCTGTTTGCCAAACGCTTTAAATTGACGGGCAATCCGCAAGATCTCTACATATCAGACAGCTTATTGACAGCCATTAACCAACGCATTCCCGGACAAGTCAGCGTTCTGCAATCTTTAGCTGCCAACGCCATTACCCAGCACGCTTTTATCAACGCCGAGAAGTACATCACGGAAGCTTATGAAATCGGAGAAAAACGGTTTGTTTCCACCCTGATACTCATTGATGTACTGCTTGAACGGGGCAATCTTTTTTCGGCCAAACACTTTTTGCAAGACATTGCTTCGGATAGCCATTTTGACTACCTGATCCGGGATGTCAAATTCCAGGACCAGATCGGCGACCTCGAAAAAGCCATTGAACAAATGGAAACGGCAGCCCAAAAAGCCAAAAGTTCCGGACAGGATGAACTGGCCAACTGGGCCTTGTCGAACCTGGCCGATATGTACGGTCACGACGGACGCATCCGGCAGTCGTACAACACCTATCTGAAAGCACTATCCTACAACCCGGCCGATTTGCATTCACTGAAGGGCATTGCCTGGATTGCTTTTTCCCGGGATAAAAATACCGCAGAGGCCAGACGCATCCTGACCTTTTTGAAATCCATTCACCCGGTACCTGATTACGATCTTTTACTGGCCGACATATCCCTTTTCGAGAAGGATACAGCCACTGCCACCCTGCTCCGGCAATCATTCATTGCCGAAGCCAGCCGTCCGATGTACGGCCGTATGTACCAAAGTTATCTCTGCGATTTGCTGAGCGACACCCCAGACGCACTGGCCATCGCAAAAACCGAAATCAATGAGCGCCCCCACCCGATGTCCTACGACTTACTGGCCTGGGCCGCTTTCAACAACGGCAACCTCAGAGAGGCCCTGGAAGTAACCAAAAACCACGTTCTCCACCAGACCAGCGAACCCGTCGCATTGTACCACGCTGGTATCATCCTGAAATCGGCCGGGGAGTACGAAGCCGCACAAACCTATCTGAAAGAAGCCCTCGATGCCTCCTTCGAACTGGGCCCTCTGGCCACCGGGGAGATCAGGCTACATCTGGAAGAACTGAACCGCCATCAGATTGCTTCTTTTCAAGTCGGGAAAGTGATCGAAAAAAGGGTCATGCGATAAATCGACCATCCATGCTTTCCAGGTGCCCGCCACCTGGAAAGCATTTATTCATACCCCAAATCAAACCACTGTTCCATTCATAATCCGATAACCTTTCACAAAAAAAATTTTATGAAATTCAAGTACTTTACCTCCACCTTTCTGGCTGTTCTGTTCACCTTGTTCAGCCCACATTTTTCCAAAGCAGAAACAATCCCCGTCACTAATCTGGGCGACAACCTGCTCGGCTCCCTGCGGCTTGCCGTGGCTACCGCTAATCCGGGGGATACGATCACTTTCTCTTCCGCACTCGATGGCATGACGACTTTTCTCACGCTGGGTGAAATTACCATTGACAAATCTTTGGTCATCATGGGAAACGGACATACCAGCACGACCATCAGTGGTGGAAATCTCAGCCGCATCTTTAAGATTGTCAAAGCTGACTCCGTTAAAATTATCGGCCTCTCCCTGACCGGAGGTGCGACCACCGAAAGCGGGGGTGCCATTCTTATCGACAGCAGTAAAGTAATCATCGATAACTGCCTCATCTCTGCCAATAATGCCAGCGGAAACGCCGCTACGCAAGGAGGTGGCGGTATTGCTAATATCGGAGGCGAACTGGTCGTCGTCAATAATTCATTTATCACCCTCAATAACGCTACCGGAACCAGCGGAAGTGGTGGAGGAATCCTCAATCTGAGCGGAGGGATCGTAACGGTCACAAACAGCACTATTTCGGGAAATACCTGCAGTCGTGCCGGTGGCGGTATTGAGAGTAACGGGGCCGGGACCATCGTTCAACTGACCAGCGTTACTCTGGAAAACAACACCACCGGGCCTTCTCCCGGCAATGGTGGCGCCGTACACATCACCGGGGCCGGTAACATCAACATCACCGGAAGCCTGGTGAGTGGCAATACGGCCACTGCGGAAGGGGGTGGATTGTGGAACGGTACCGGCAACATGGTCATCGACAGTACGACCATCACGGGCAACATCGCAAGTGGTGCAAGTGCCGACCAGGGCGGCGGCGGCGTATTCAATGCCGGTGGCACTCTGGCCATTTTCAACAACACCATGATCGCAAATAATGTGTGTGATGGCATGGCTGGCAGCGGCGGCGGCATCCTGAATGATGCGGGCGGCTCAATGGTTATTGCCAACAGCAGTATTTCCGGAAATACCGCGATTCGGGCCGGTGGCGGAATCGAAGATAATTCCGGAGCGGGATCGATCATTACCATTACCAACACTTCCATCCTGAACAACAGTACCGGCAGCAGCCCCGGAAACGGCGGTGGTGTGCACATCACCGGCGCCGGTGAGCTGCATATTACGGGCGGTTTCGTCAGCAATAATACCGCTTCCGCTGAGGGCGGCGGACTCTGGAACGGCACCGGTTTCATGAACATCAACAATGTGATGATCGACGGAAACGTCGCTAGCGGAGCAGCCTCCGATCAGGGCGGCGGCGGTGTTTTCAACGCCGGCGGGATGATCAATATCCTTGGCAATACAACCATTTCAAATAACACTGCGGACGGTATGGCCGGCAGCGGGGGCGGAATCTTCAACGACCTCAATGGTACCCTGGTCATCGAGAATACAAGTATTACCGGCAATACGGCTATCCGCGCCGGCGGCGGTATCGAAGACAATTCCGGCGCAGCCACAACAGTTTCTTTGCACAATGTGACCATCACGGCTAATTCCACCGGTTCTGCTCCCGGAAACGGTGGCGGTGTACACATCACCGGGGCCGGCGATTTTGAAATAGAAGGAGGCATCGTTTCTAATAATACTGCCGCAGCTGAAGGCGGCGGGTTGTGGAACGGTACCGGTACCATGGTCATTTCGGGAGTCATGATCGATGGCAACATCGCCAGCGGAGCCGCCGCCGACCAGGGAGGCGGGGGTGTTTTCAACGCTGGTGGAACGGTCGGCATCATGAATGGCACCACCATTACCAACAACATCTGTAATGGTGCAGCCGGCAGCGGCGGGGGTATTCTCAACGATGCGGGTGGTTCACTCACGGTCATGAGCAGTACGATCTCCGGCAATACGGCTATCCGCGCCGGGGGAGGTATTGAAGACAATTCCGGATCTTCTTCGTCTGTCATGCTGCTGGATGTCAATTTGAATAATAATGCTACCAGTCCCTCACCCGGAAACGGTGGTGGACTGCACGTCACGGGCGACGGAACCGTTACGATAAGTGGAGGGACTGTTTCCAACAACACTGCTTCCGCCGAAGGTGGCGGACTCTGGAATGGCGCCGGCGTAATGCTTATTTCCCAAACAACCATCGACGGTAACGTCGCCAGCGGAAGTGGCTCCGACCAGGGGGGAGGTGGAATTTACAATCTCAGCGGTACCGTCAACATTCAGGAAAACACGATCATCTCCAACAACGTCGCCGACGGCATGGCCGGTAGCGGTGGTGGTATCCTCAACGATGCCGGAGCAACCCTCAACGTTGCCAATACCACTATTTCCGGAAATACCGCCGTCAGAGCCGGAGGTGGAATCGAAGATAACTCCGGTGCCGGAACCACCGTCGTGCTGACCAACGTCACCATTGACGCCAATACCACGGCTGCCTCGCCCGGAAACGGAGGAGGTGTACACATCACCGGCGCCGGCGATATGAATATCACTGCCTGCACGGTCACCAACAATACTGCTTCCGCTGAAGGTGGCGGACTCTGGAATGGCGCCGGCGTAATGCTCATTTCCCAAACAACCATCGATGGTAACGTCGCCAGCGGAAGTGGCTCCGACCAGGGGGGAGGTGGAATTTACAACCTCAGCGGTACCGTCAACATCGAAGGAAACACGGTCATCTCCAACAACGTCGCCGACGGCATGGCCGGTAGCGGTGGCGGTATCCTCAACGATGCCGGCGCTACCCTCAACGTTGCCAACACCACTATTTCCGGAAATACCGCCGTCAGAGCCGGGGGTGGAATCGAAGATAACTCTGGTGCCGGAACAACCGTCGTCCTGACCAACGTCACCATCGACGCCAACACTACTGCTTCCTCACCCGGAAACGGAGGGGGTGTACACATCACCGGAGCCGGTGACATGAATATCACGGCCTGTACCGTCACCAACAACACTGCCTCCGCTGAAGGTGGCGGACTCTGGAATGGGGCCGGCGTAATGCTTATTTCCCAAACAACCATCGACGGTAACGTCGCCAGCGGAAGTGGCTCCGACCAGGGGGGAGGAGGCGTTTTCAATGCCGGTGGAACTGTAGAAGTACTGGTATCCACTATTTCTAATAACGAAGTGGACGGCACGGGCAGCAATGGCGGAGGTTTGCAAAATGAGGCGAACGGGACAATGATGATTGCTTACAGTACGGTGTCCGGCAACATGTCCAGCAACGACGGGGGTGGAATCGCTAATAACGGTGACTTATCGGTGACGGCAACGACGATCACCAATAATATGGCAACGCTTGACGGAGGTGGTTTCACCCAGACGACTGCCGGTGCAACCGCCACTTTCCAAAGTTCAATCGTGGCGGGCAACAGTGCCAGTGGATCAGGACAAGACGTAAACGATGGAGGTGGGTCGCTCAATTCCGGTGGATACAACCTCATCGGTAATGATGACAATGGCAGCTTCAACTCTCAACCAAACGACAAAGTTGGTTCTGATAATGCTCCAATCGATCCGTTACTCGACCCATTGGCCGACAACGGAGGCCCAACTCAAACCCATGCTTTGGTCTGTCCAAGTCCGGCCATCAAGTCCGGCGACCCGGCCGACAATTCACCGGACCAGCGGGGAGAAGCTGTTTTTGGCGGACAAAGAGACATGGGAGCCTACGAGTTTCAAGACAGCTGTAATGTGAATGCCGTGAATCCAAAATTTGCGGACCTCACCGGCAGCTCTATTTTCCCCAACCCTGCTCACGGCACCGTAAACCTTGACATTCCAACCAATTTCGGAAAAGAGGCAACGGTACGCATTGTGGAGTTGGCCACCGGCAGAATCCTGCTGCAACAATCAGTTGTCGACGGGGTCAACCGGCTCGATGTAAGCGACCTGGCTGTTGGGAATTACCTGGTTCAGGTGATTGCCGGCGAGTCGTTTGAAACACATAAGCTTATTTTAATGGAATAATTTTTAGCGAAAGATGATAATATGTACCCGCTCTATCCACCTGCTGTGGATAGGGCGGTTTTTGTTTATGCAGTCCTTCAAAAATAAATTTTAAAAAAAACGCCTTCCCGAAATCCAGTCGCCCCATTTCCTTCGTAACTAAAAATAAGAACCGCCGGACGTCCGGAATAACCCAGCTAAAAACACATCCACTCATTTTTTCGGATTACTTGAATACCCGAAAAACAGCCAGACCGGAGAGATGCCATCCGCGTCTCAGGTCACCTTATTTTCAACAATAAAAGCTATTACAACATGATTTTGAAAAATTACGCCTTACCACTTTTGCTGCTCTGTCTGTTGACGGCCTGCCAGCAACCATCCGGAACCAGTTCCGACATTTCACAAAAAATAAAAGAAATACCCCCGCTGCTCGACCGCCCCGAAAAGGTATGGTACGGCACAGAATGGGCCGACATCCAAAACCGCTATGTAGCCAATCGGGATCAACTCATCGCCGACCCTGCTCATAGTGAAGCCAGGATCAAACTGGCCGAGGTGTTTATCAACGAAGCACGGATCACCGGCGAGCACGGGCATTATTATCCGGCCGCTTTGCAAATGCTGGATTCCGTTTTAGCAAAAGATACAAATGATAAAGACCTGACTTTCAGAGCACTGGCAACTAAAGCGGGCGTACTGTTATCCCTGCACCAGTTTGACCAGGCACTGCAAACCGGACAGGCTGCCGTTGCTCTCAACCCTTACAATGCACAAATTTTCGGCGTGTTGGTCGATGCCCATGTGGAACTTGGGCAATACGAACAAGCCGTGCAAATGGCCGACCGCATGATGACCATCCGCCCTGACCTGCGGTCTTACTCGCGGGTATCCTATCTGCGGGAGATTCATGGTGATGTCCCCGGCGCTATGGAAGCCATGGAAATGGCCGTTCGTTCCGGTCATCCGGCACTGGAGGAAACAGCGTGGGCCATGCTCACTTTGGGAGAGTTGTACGAACGATACGGCGACCCTAACAAAGCATTAGCGATCTACAAGGAAATCTTGCAGCACCGTCCCAACCAGCCTTTTGCCCTGGGCGCTATTGGAAAATTTTACCTCACCGAAAAGAAATATGAACAAGCCGAATCACTATTGCAGGAAGCCATGGACATCATCCCTGAGGTTGGTTTTTACATCGACATGGCGACCCTCTACCAACAAACCGGCCGGCAGGAAGAGGCCCGGCAGTTAACCTCGGAAATACTGGTTATGCTGCAGGACGACCTGGACAGCGGCCACAACATGAACCTGGAAATGGCGGGGGTTTATGCCGATTTCAAACAGGATTTCGACACTGCCCTGCAGTACCTCCTCGACGAGTACAACGTTCGTCCGAAAAACATCGACGTGAACCGCCGGTTGGCTGTGCTCTACAACGAAATGGGCGACCAGGCAAAAGCAGCAGCTCACGCCGAGGCCGCTGCCGTTACCAACTCAAAGCATCCGGAATTGCTGGAGCTCACCCGGGCCATCAGCATGAAATAAATCAAACACCTATTCATTCACTCAAAATTTCTTAATCAATAAATCTTTTTTAAAATGAAAAAACCATTACTGAAATCGGCTATGCGCCGGTTAGGACAGTTACTCGCTTTGTCCCTCTCGTGCGTCCTGTTTTGTCAGTCTTCCCTGCAGGCTTCCAGCCACCGGGAAGCACCACTGATCGCCAATGATCCGTTGGCCGACAACGTGGACGTTTATGCCTTCCGCAGCCCCGACGACCCCTCAACCGTGACTCTGATCGCCACTTATGTGCCTTTTCAGTTGCCACAGGGTGGGCCCAATTATTACAATTTTGGGGAGAACGTGCGGTATGAAATACACATCGACAACGACGCCACTATACCCGGCGACGAAATTGTGTACCGCTTCACCTTTACGCAGGAGAACGAAGACCCGACCACTTTTTTCAACATTCGTTTGGGTGCACAAAACCTGAAGACCACGTACCGGATGGAAAAAAGCACCGATGGCGGCAATACGTTTGTCACCGTCATTGACGGAGGAATCGTGCCTCCAACCAACATTGGCTCCCGGTCTATTGAGTCCGGTATTGGGCTGGGTACACCGTATGCCGACCTCATGGCCGGTGCGATGACATCCGCCTCCACGGGTGAGCGGGTATTTTGCGGCCCCTCCGATGATCCGTTTTTCGTAGACCTGGGTGGTGTGTTTGATTTGGGAAATATGCCTCGTCAAAATGGCAAGCCACTCGATGGTGTCGCCTGCATGAACGTCAGTACCATCGCTATCAAAGTTCCGATTGCTGACTTGCTGAAAGCTGGTGCTCCCGACACGCCAACCAATATCCTCGATCCCGACTACGTCATTGGTGTCTGGGCTTCGGCCAGCCGCCCACAGATGCTCACTTTTGGCGGTGGCCAGGTAACCGGCAACGGTGACTGGGTACAAGTATCCCGCCTGGGAATGCCCCTGACCAACGAAGCAGTTATTCCAATTGGACAAAAAGACTTCTGGAATTCGATTTCTCCTTACGATGAGATTTCGGAAACTACCCTCGACGAATATTTCTTCAACCCGGAACTGGCTCTGTATATGGACGACAGCCAGTTTGGAGGTGCCGTGCCAGCATTTGCTCCACTCCGCATACAGCGGGCATCTTTAGGTGCATTTGACTTTGGCAATGGCGCTGATGGATTGTACGGACTGAAAGGAACCGCTGCGGTGGCCGGCACTGCGCTCGACGATGCGATTTTCGGTACGTTGTTGCTCCCGGCTCCCGGCAAACCACGTTCGGTCGATTTGTGGCCCATTTTCCATACCGGTGCTCCCAACTTCCCGCCCTATCAATTGGCAACCGGCAAAAACGGTAACCCATTGGCCGCAGGAAAACCATTTATCCATAACTTTTTGCCGAATGGCGGCGACATGCTGCGCCTGAATATGGCTGTCCCGGTAACCGATAGAAACGACCCCGCCTTCAGCCCGCTTGGTCTGGTGCAAGCGGCTGTTTTGGGATTAACGGATCCTGCTTACAACACCACTACGGACCTTGAATTTATTCCCAATATGGATGGTTTCCCGAACGGACGCCGTCTGGAGGATGATGTGACCTTGATCGAACTACAAGCCGTTTCGGGTGTGGTGCTCGCGGCAGTCGGACTGTGGTACGACGACTACGATCCAATGAACAGCCCCAGCCCGGTCACCCAGGATCTGCTGGACGTTCTGACTTACCGCACCGGCGTCAATGCGAATGACCGCGGGTTCCAGGAAAGTTTCCCGTATGTAGCAATGCCGTGGGCAGGCGACAGTGGTTGTGGCGGAAATGATTTTTCCTCCCGGGCCATCGACCTCGAACTGTCTATTACAGCTGACCGGTCCACCGTCAACATTTATGAAAATGTGACTTACAGCATCGTGCTGAAAAACAACGGTCCGGCTACCGCCACGGGTATCCGCGTCGCAGCCGGCCTGCCGAACGGGCTGGTGTTCACATCAGTTAACGCCGACAAAGGCAGTTACAACCTGTTTTTTGAGTCCTGGGAAGTACCGATGTTGGGAGCTGGCGAAACCGCTACGCTCAACCTGAAGTTATTCACACTCCTCGGCAATGTGGACATTGTCAATTTTGTGCAGGTAACCGCAGCCAGTCAGGATGACATTGACTCGACACCTGACAATAACAACACCACCGCACCTAATGAAGACGACGAAGCCGTGGTTAGCATCACAGTTAACCTGACGACCGAACCGGTAGATGCCCTGATCGACAACGCCTCTTCGTTCAGCAACATTTATCCACAGCCAGCCGCAAACCAGATCACTTTTGAACTGCAGCTGGAAAATGACCTGAACACCAATATTCAGATCATCGACGCAGCCGGCAAGGTGCTGCAAACCCGTCCGGCCAGTCTGAATGCTGGCTTCAATCAGGTGAACTTTAACATTTCTGACCTTTCTTCGGGTATGTATTTTATCAACGTGGAAGGGATGGATCTGGACATGAAGAAAAAACGTTTCGTGGTTGTCAAATAACTGAACAACCAACGGAACAGTAGGGGCCGCATCATAGGTTGATAAATGTTGATGATGGTTTATAAAGTTGATATTTAAGACATTGAAAAACTATTTTTTAAATATCAAAAAAATCACCCTTTGTCAACCCGATCAACCTTTTGATACAGCCTCCGCAAAGAACCAATCATTTTTTCCGTAATAGCGTTTATGCCCGTACCGGATTTTTCCGGTGCGGGTATTTTTTTTTGGTCAAAAAAGTAACTCCGGAAACACCTTACGAGCCGGACAGGCTACTGCCAAATGACGGATCAATCGGCCGGCTGGCAACGGGTACTGCAAAATTGCCGTGAACCAAAGTCAGCAGAATACTAATATTGCAGTGTTTTTCCCGCAATGGCTCCAAATACCGCAACCTATGTTCAAAAGAGTATATCTGGAAATTTCCAATATCTGCAACGTGCAGTGTTCCTTTTGCCCGGTCGTGGAAAAGGACAAAAAACTGATGGACCTGTCCGAATTTGAGGCCATTCTGCAACAGGTGGCACCACTCACCGAAATTGTTTGCCTGCACTTGTTGGGCGAACCACTTGCCCACCCCAAGTTCCGGCAGATACTGGCGATTTGTGAAAAATATAACGCCCAAATCGACCTCACCACCAATGGCCTGCTCATCAAACGGTACGCCATGGACATCGTGAATTCGACAGGTGTGCGACAGGTCAATTTTTCGCTACAGGTGTTCAAAGACAACTTTCCTCACCGCGATATTGAACCCTATCTGGCCCCCATTTTTGATTTTGTGACGATGGCTCATCATTTCAAGCCCTCACTCTATGTCAATTTCCGGCTATGGAATCAGGGCAGCCAGGATGCCGACAATGAAGATATTTTTGTAAAAATAGAAGACCATTTCGGGATAACCATTAACCGCAACGTGGAAGTGGGCGCCATCAAGTCGAAAAGGGTTTGGAACCGGCTGTATCTGCATTTCGATTCCCGCTTCGAATGGCCCTCGTACGAACTCCCGCACCAGGGAACGAAGGGTCGCTGCAACGGCACCGTCAATCACATCGGCATCCACGCCGACGGCTCGGTGGTTCCTTGTTGTCTGGACAAAAATGCAGCGATTCATCTGGGCAATGTAAAGGAGCAGAAGCTGGAAGCAATCCTCCAAAGCGACCGGTTTGCTGCTATGCGGAAAGGGTTTTTAAATGGGGTATTGGTAGAGGATTTTTGCCAGCATTGTACTTATATCAATCGGTTTAAGAAGTAGTGGGAGGCCAACTCCACTAGCAAACTTGATAATCGTGGGGCATGAAGGAATAGTCGGAAGTTTCCCAAAACCAAACAGAAATATCACAAAGAAATGCGCAAAACAGTTACCTACCGGAATTGGGTTTTTGAAGTTGATTACTTACGAACAAAGGCGGTTTATCAAAAGGTGGAAAAAGGAACCCGACGAGTCGGGACCGGCATTGCGGCTTGCTACACGCATACTTACTTTAGCTTGGGGAGAACTTGAATCCCCTACAGTGAAAGATCCACGGTTTTGGGCTACCTTTGTTTCGGTAGCCTCGTTGGTCATCTTCGATGCCCATTCGGGGCACACACAAAGTGTAGCTGGCTATTTGCGAGCAAAAGCCCGCAACATTAGCTACATAGAACGTAGTGCTCAATTAATGAAAAAAGAAAAACCAATTTGGATGTGATAGATAAAAATTGGAACTTGAAGATAAAAAACCGATGTTTTTATGTCAAAATTTGAATGGGATGAAGAAAAGAATAAATCAAACTAAAAAACGCACAAAATCGCCTTTGAAGATGCCGTTGATATTTTCAACGATGAAGATAGGATTCAATACGCCACGACTAAAAATGGAGAAAAAAGATATTTAACAGTCGGAAAAGCATTTCAAGCCTTGATAAGTGTGGTCTATACTACCAGAGACCTTGTAATTAGAATTATATCTGCGAGGCGTTCAAGAAAATCGGACAGAAGG
>JBFIJS010000011.1:0-19110 GCA_041600595.1 Saprospiraceae bacterium
ATCGGGACGACGCCGCCCCTTAAAATCCCTTGAGGCAGGCTTTCCGGGTGTTGCCAAAAGAACGACTTTTCCTGCTCCGCATTTTTTAAACATACTTAAATTACACAGTACTGAGTTCCCGGCGACACATAGTTTTTTTTGAAAAAATTTATTGCAGAATACCGTCCATCAGGAATTCAAAGTCATCGGCAGGTTGGTACAGACGATCATGGTAGGCAGTTGCACGAAATTTCAGGTTGAACGGTGTATTGTCCCGGTGGAGCAATTCGATCGTAATATTACCGAATAGTTGCCTGATTTTTCCATCGGCGGTTTTGGAAGTCCGGGGCTTAAGGTAGTGCCGGTCAAGGGTTTGCACGGCTTTTTTATCCGACCAGGTGCGGGTGTCCGACACCTGTGTACGATAATTTAAGGAGAGCACTTTCTCTTTCAGAAAGTCGAACAGGTAAGTGGCATGCCGGTAGTCAATATCCGACTCTTTAAAATGGATGGCAAAGCCTTTTGAAGAGGGGGTGTTCAAAAAGAGGATGGCATCGTCCAGCTCGTTTGGCAACGATTGCCAGGTAACAAATTGGTGGTTCAGCCAGTCGATGGAGCGACGGTGTTCCAGCGATTTTTTCCATTCCGCATAAGCCTGCTTTTCCTGCTCGTCTCTCACGATCGATTCGTGGATCAAGGGTTTGTAAAGAGAGCTTTCTTCTGCTTCCTGAAAAAGATTTTTAAAAAAGTCCCAGACGTTCATGAAAGGCTGGTTGATGTTTTATTGCAGATTGATAGCTGGGGAAAAGGCTGTGCCGCCAGAAGTACGCACCTGTGCTTGAATTGCATTTATCGCCGCACGGCGGCACAGTCTCCTGCTGATTTTGTGATCAGCCTGCCTCAGCCGCTTCGGCAGCGGCAGTTTGCTTGTTGATAGCCTCCATTTCTTTATCGATGAAATAAAGACTTTGCGGGCCTTCTCCGATAAGATTGATACGGTCCAGCACGTTACGCATCATCGCTTCCTCCTCCCGTTGTTCGTTGACATACCACTGGAGAAATGTTTGTGTAGAGAAATCGTTTTCCTTGGTAGCCAGGTCGATCAAGCCGTTTATGCTCTTCGTGACTTTTTGCTCGTGTGCATAAACCATCTTAAAAATTTCCTGGACTGACTCGAATTGCCGTGGCGGTTCTGCAACCCCCGGGGTGAGCGGAAATCCGTCGACATCGGCCAGGTATTCGAAGATCTTCATCATGTGCATACGTTCTTCATCCGACTGTCGTGTAAGGAATTGGTGGCAGCCAGTCAGTCCTTTGTTGTCGCACCAAACAGCCATGGCCAGATAGAGGAAAGAAGCATACCCTTCCAAAACGATCTGCTCGTTCAAGGCTGCTTCCATTTTTTTTGAAATCATCATTCTTATCGCTTGTTTTTATGGTGAAAAATGCTCAAATCCATGAGCAAAAATTTACGCAAAATTACATTATGCAAACGGACAAGCCATGCAATGGTTGAGTAAAAAAGGCAGGTTTCTTCTGTTCTTAATGATATAAAATGAAACCCGCAGCACAATTGAAAACCGATGTGGAAAACTCAAATTCGAAAGACCAATTAATTTGACTAAATTTGCCCAACATACTGCCTTCTTTTTTGAAGTCATTAAAACAGTATGGTTCTTTGACAAATTTCGTGGGAGAATGGCCCGGAAGGTCTCCACAGAGGCTTCCTGGCTCTGGTTAACGACGGCTGTCCGACCCTTCTCAGGTTAGGAACGTCACTTGGTCCACTGGATTTGTCAAACAACCAATATAGGTAAACGAACATAATGGGTATAGTAATCTCACTTTTAAACCACAAAGGAGGGGTCGGAAAAACGACCAGCGTCATCAATATTGGTGCTGGCATGGCCGAATTAGGCAAAAAAGTATTAATGATCGACCTGGACCCCCAAGCCAATCTTTCTTTATCCTTAGGGGTACCCCGGCAGCCCAACACCATTTACGAGGCACTTCGCGGCGAATCTGAGTTGGAGCCTTACAACGTCAAAGAAGGACTTGACATCATCATGTCCACGCTGGATCTTTCCGGGGCGGAAATGGAACTGATCAACGAGGCTGGCCGGGAATATATCCTCCGCGAGTTATTTGAGCCCGTCAAAGAGGATTACGATTTCATCATTATCGACTGCCCGCCATCACTTGGTTTGCTAACCCTCAACGCTCTGGCTGCCAGCCGATATGTTTACATACCTTTGCAAACGCAGTTTTTAGCTATGCAGGGGCTGGCAAAAATCAAACAGGTCATTGACAAGGTACGCTTCCGCCTCAACAAACAACTGGAGATTGGAGGCGTTATTGCTACCATGTACGACAGCCGTAAAATTCTGAACCGGGATGTGGTAGAGACGATCAAAAAATATTTTGGCGAAAAGGTTTTTGAGACCATGATCCGCGACAACGTCTCTTTGGCGGAAGCTCCTGCACAACGTAAGGATATCTTCAGCTATAGCCGAAACAGCATCGGGGCACAGGACTACATGGCCCTTTGCAAAGAAATTTTAGCCCGGGTGGAAGTCCCCGTATAAACCTTTTTTAACGAACCCGAATTACATTGAGCAAGAAGAAATTCACCGATGGTCTTGAAAGCCTCTTTAGCACCGACTCAAAAGACGTCAGTGGTAAGGGAACTGCCTTTCTGAGAGCACCCGCTGACGAGGTGGACTCCAATACTCCCGCGGCCAGACGGACTTCTTCCCGGAAAAACTTCACAACTGATCTCGACTCCTTACTCGAAGAAGCACTCCAGGAGAGCTTCGAAGAGAAAATGGCACAACGTGAAAAAAACAAAGGAGCCGCTGCCGACAAAACCAAATACCAAAACCAGGCGCGCAGACCCATGACCGGACTTGATATGTTGATACGCCGTACCGTCGAATCAAGCGATATCGAAAATAGTATCCGGGAGGGAACTAAACGGCTCACTGTCACCTTCGACAAATCAAAAATTGCGAAGCTTAAGAAAATAGCCCGGATGGAAAAGGCTTACCTGAAAGACATCCTCAGTGAGCTGGTTGAAGAGTATATCCAGCGTTACGAACAGGAAAAAGGGGGAATATGACCAACCCACCACCTTAATTTTCCTGAAATAATAAAAAGGGCCTGCCGACAAACGACAGGCCCTTTTTATTTTATGGTAAAACAGGGTCACAGCATTTAAAACATGTCTTCGTAATCGTTCCGAGGCTGTTTGCGTTCCATTTTTTCGATCCGGGGCAGCTCCAGTGGTTCTTCTCTTTTGGGCTCACTGCTGATTTCTTCGTAATCCACAAATTCCCCTTTCTGCGTTTTTTCATATTCCTGCGACACCTCCTTCAGCTTTTTTTTGAATAAAGCTTTCGCAAACAAATACGGACAAACGACCATGTAACCAAGCAAGCTCAAAAGAATGGCACCAATACCAACAAGAGGGTTTCTTTGCACTAATTTTCCCAACCATTTCACATAGTTGATAACGACCGAACGGTCAATGATAAAGGCAGCTACCAATAACGCTGGCGCAACCCATTTTAAAACAAAAAACACCCCTTGCAGGAGAAAAAATATACCCACAAAAATGGCGACTAAAAAAATGATGCCCAGAAAACCATCTAATTTGAAAGATGCAGTACTGCGGTTTGCCATAATAAAAAAAATAGATTATTTAGGTCAATTTGAGAATGGTTGCCATGATAATAACTCACTGGCTTCCAACATGTTTTATAAAAGTATCACATTTTGACGGTAAGCCTGAGCAGAAGTGACAAGGTGCGGCTTTTATTCGATCAAAGGTGCTGCTCACCGGCCTGACGGAATGTACAGGAATGCCACCGGGAGATAGCTCAGAATTTGTCCTTCAACCGTCACCCGAGTAAACTCTTATAACGTTGCGCTGCCCCTGAAATCAATTCTTACGGATGGCATCGGCAGCAGGCAAATCACCCTTTCAGTGGGATGATTAATTACCGATCACCTCCATTAATTCACTCATCATCATTGCCGTAGCGCCCCAGAGCACCTGATTGTCCACTTCGTAATAAGGAACGTTTTTCAAAGTCAGATATTCATTGATGGGAATGTCAGTCGTGCGTATTACTGCCTCGTTTTGAAAATGGGCCACCGGAATTTCCAACACTTTGGAAACCTCTTCTTCCTGAATGACATAGTCCGGCTGGAAATCAAGAAAGCCGACATAGGGATAGACGTTAAAATTACTCACCGGGATATACACCTGGCTCAAGCTCCCCAATACCTTTATCTCCTGCTGCGGAATGCCAACTTCCTCTTCCGTTTCCCGCAGCGCAGTTTTTAGCATGGTACCATCTTCCGGTTCGGCCTTACCGCCGGGGAAGCTGATCTGGCCACCATGGCTGTCCCGGTCGTTTTTGTTCCGCTCTATGAATACAATATGCCATTCTTCATTTTTTGGAAAAAGTGTAGCCATAACTGCCGCACGCCGGACACCTTCGGGAGCGGTCATGTATTTACGCCGGGAAGCAGGAGCCATTCTGAGCTGAGCAGGTTGGCCGGGGAGAGGATGCTGGAGTCGTTCCTGAATTTTTTTTATAAATGGATCGGGCATGCAGGGAATATTTGTGAAATAAAAAATGTCGATGCTAAAAAGATAACATCGACATTTTACAAACCAATTATTTAAAAACAAGTTTAGGCTTCCGCTTTCAACGTCACCGCCAGGTTAAGCTCCTCCAGCTGCTGTTCATCAATCGGCGACGGCGCATCGATCATCATATCACGTCCCATATTGTTTTTCGGGAAAGCGATAAAATCGCGGATACTCGTTTGCCCCCGCATCACCGCACAGAGACGATCGAAGCCAAAGGCAATACCACCGTGTGGTGGTGCGCCATACTCAAACGCCCCGAGCAGGAAGCCAAACTGGGCTTCGGCCTGTTCCTGGGTAAAACCAAGCAACTTAAAGTTTTTTTCCTGTAGTGCCCGGTCGTGGATACGGATGGAGCCACCACCAATCTCTACCCCGTTGATAACAAGGTCGTAGGCATTGGCCTTGAGGCCTTTCATTGTTTCGTGGTCGCCACCCAGCATCTTTGCTTCGTCTTCTGGCAGGGGCGAGGTAAACGGGTGGTGCATGGCGTGAAAACGCTCTGCTTCTTCGTCCCACTCAAGCAGGGGGAAATTGACGACCCACAGCGGCTTGAAGTCGCCGGGCTTCATCAGTCCCATGCGGCGGCCCATTTCCAAACGAAGCTCATTGAGCTGTTTGCGTGTCTTTTCCGCTTCCCCCGACAGGATGAGCAACATATCCCCGGGTTTGGCGCCCATTTTATCTGCCCAGGCTTTCAGGTCTTCATCGCTGAAAAATTTGCCAACCGTAGATTTGAAAGTGCCGTCTTCGTTGACTTTAACCCATACCAGACCTTTAGCGCCGATTTGCGGCCGCTGCATCCACTCTGTTAGTCCTTTCAGGTCCTTGTTGGAATAACCTTCGGCCTGCCCTTCTGCACAGATGCCGACGACCAGCTCAGCGTCGTCAAAAACACTGAAGCCTTTATTTTGTGCCAGGTCGTTCAGTTCGCAGAATTCCATCCCAAATCTCACGTCTGGTTTGTCGGAGCCATAGCGGCGCATTGCATCGTCGTACTCCATGATCGGGAAGTCGGTCAATTCAATACCACAAACAGTTTTGAATAAATGCTTGGTCAGCCCTTCAAATGTGCGCAACACATCCGCACGGGTCACAAAGGCCATCTCGCAATCTATCTGAGTAAACTCGGGTTGGCGGTCGGCCCGAAGATCTTCATCCCGGAAGCATTTGACGATCTGAAAATATTTGTCCATGCCTGCGACCATCAAAATCTGCTTAAAAGTTTGGGGGGATTGTGGCAGTGCATAAAACTGTCCGGGGTTCATGCGGCTCGGCACGACAAAATCGCGGGCCCCTTCCGGGGTACTTTTGATGAGATTGGGTGTTTCTACTTCGATAAATCCCTCTCCCGCCAGGTACTTCCTCGTCTCGATTGCTACGTGACTGCGAAAAATAAGCGACTGCTGCACGGGCGAGCGGCGGATATCGAGGTAGCGGTATTTCATCCGGAGGTCATCGCCACCATCCGTTTTATCCTCGATGGTAAAAGGAGGTACTTTGGATTTGTTGAGAACGTCAAGCTTATTCACCAAAATTTCGATGTGCCCGGTAGGTATCTTATCATTTTTAGAGGCCCTTTCCAACACTTTTCCGGTGGCCCGAATGACAAACTCTCTTCCAAGCGTACGGGCTTTTTCAAACAACTCCTTCGAAGTGCTTTCTTCGTTAAAGGTCAGCTGCGTGATTCCGTACCTGTCCCGCAGGTTCAGGAACATCATATAGCCCAGGTCATTGGTGTTTTGTACCCAGCCAGAAAGGGTTACTTCTTGTCCGACATGCTGCATGCGCAGCTCTCCGCAATTATGTGTACGATACATGAATTTATGAATTAAAGAGTGAATGAGTTTTGAGTTTTGGGTAGCATTACCCGACACCCCACACCTCACCAACTCCATGCTTTTCAAAAAAGGTCACAAAAATAGGAGGTTCTACGGCAAAAGAATTGGCCAGTTTGAAAATTTGGGACGTTTTTTGAAAACAAGCAGAAGTATTCCAACCGATTATTTTCAATTCCCCCTCCCTTAGATATTATAAAAAATAGCTATGAATGTTACATTTGCTCATCCTTCCGGTGCATCTGCACCTATACCACTCTGTGCATTTACCAAAGATTTTAACTAAAAGATACAAGAGGTCATGATTAGGATATTGCTGCTTTCTTCGCTTCTATTACTTATTTGGGCTTTCAGGCTGCCCGATCCGCCAACCGGTGAAAAATACCCCGTGGACTACTTCCGGGCACCGGTGTCCCATACTCTTTTGCTTTCGGGTACATTTGGCGAGCTGCGCCCCAATCATTTCCATGCCGGCATCGACATCAAGTCGAGCAAAGGAGTAGTAGGCGACCCGGTATTTGCCACCGCCGATGGTTATGTATCACGAATTAAAGTGGATGAAAGCGGATATGGCAATGTCGTTTACATCAACCATCCCAATGGCTACACCACCGTTTATGCCCACCTCGACCGCTTTTCCGATGCCCTGGCCGACTACGTAAAAAGATTACAGTATGAAAAGGAATCTTTCGAGGTTGATCTGAACCCAGAGCACGGTGAGTTCAAAGTGTTGCAAGGCGAGCAGTTAGGTATTATGGGCAACTCTGGCTCGTCCAACGGGGCCCATCTCCATTTTGAAGTAAGAAAAACGAGTACACAAAGGCCCGTCAACCCGCTGCTGTTTGGTTTTAAAGTTACGGATAATGTCAAGCCAAAAATGCACTCCCTGAAAGCCTATTTTTTAAACGACAAACTGGAGGAGCAGGGGACCAAAGAGTATAATTTGACTAAAATAAAAAACGGCCACTACCGCATCAAAGGAGACACCCTGGCATTGGCCGCCTGGCGGGCCGGCTTTGCTCTGAAGGTGTACGACCATTTTGACCGGGTCAATAACTGGAACGGCATTTACTCCCTGAAAATGTACCAGGACGACCAGCTGGTTTACGACTTTGATATGGAATCCTTTTCCTTCGATGAGTCGCTCTACATCAATGCCCACTGCGATTATGAAGAAAGGGTGACGAAAAAGAGTTATTACAACCGTTGTTTTAACCTGCCCGGCAACAAGCTTTCCATTTATAAACAACAAGTTAATAATGGCGTCATCGAGTTATTTGAAGGAAAACCCAGTCACATCAGGCTGGTAGCTTCCGACGTGGCAGGCAACGAGACACTCCTTGATTTCTGGGTAAAAAGAAGCAAAACCCCGGCAACCTCCGTTGCTACCAAAAATTACAATTACATCCTCCCCTACGACGAAGGCAACCTCATCCGGACGGAGGGGCTTTACCTGCATTTATCGAAAGGAACTTTGTACGAGAACCTGTACATGAAATACGAAACCACTCCGGAAAATTCAGATGGCTGCTACTCTAAGGTGCATCATCTGCACAACTACCGGACACCTATCCATAAATATTTCGACATCGGCATCCGGCCGACGGTTTCGATCCCCGCCGAGTTGAAGCCCAAAGTTTTTGTGGCCTATTGCCAGGGGGGCGACATCTGGAATTGTGGCGGGAAGTGGAAAGAAGGCTTGCTTCGGGCAAGAGTCAGGGCCCTGGGGGATTATTGCATCATGGTCGATGAACAGGCCCCCGTCATCACACCTGTTGCCTTTGCTTATAATATGCGGGGTTATAACAAAATGAAATTCAAGGTAACCGACAACGTCGCTACAATGGGCCCCGTACGGGCCATTACCTACAACGCCTGGGTCGATGGAAAATGGATCCTGATGGAATACGACAAAAAGAATGATATGCTCACCTACGAATTTGACGAGCGTGTCGGCGAGGGCGACCATGTTCTGAAATTGGTCGTAAAAGATGCGGTGGGCAATGAAACGGTGTTGGAGAAAAATTTTACCCGCTGATTTTTAACCTTATCCGGTAATTAAGCGCTGTCTGCTGTCCCTTAGTGTACAGATAGTTCCTCGACGCCCTTTCTGAACACCTCCAGCAAAGTGTCAATCTCCCGCAGATGCGTCCGGAAGCAAAGGATGGCTACCCGCATCCAATACACCCCGTCTATGGTGGTCGAAGAAACGAAAATGCGACCATCCGTTTGGACAAAATCCAATAAACGGGCGTTGAACTCATTGGGATCGCCCTGCTCCGGCACATAGCGGTAAGTACAGACCGACAAATCGGGATACGTACCAACCTCAAACCCCAGTTTTTGTATTTCTTCGTAAAAATAACGGCAGAGCAAGATCTTTTCTTCCAGCGCTGCTTTGAAAGGCGCTACACCATAAAGTTGCAACGGCAGCCACATCCGCATGCCCCGCCAGTGTTTGGTAAGCTCGGGAGATAGGTCAGCGGGATTGTATTCTTCGGTGGCGGCCAGCGTGTCCTGCATGTAGCTGGCGCGGTAGTAATGGCTCTCCATTTGTGCCTTTACATCTTTTATCAAAACAGCACCGAGGCCGTACGACAGGAACAAACCTTTGTGCGGATCGATAGCCACAGAGTCGGAACGCTCAATGCCCCGGAAAGAATCTTTGATTGTCGTACCGTCTGCATTTTCGACATCGGCTAAAATAAAAAAACCACCATATGCCGCATCCACGTGAAACCACAGATCGTGCTTTTCACAAATATCGGCCACCTCACTGATGGGATCCATTGCACCGGTATCCGTCGTGCCGGCCGAGGCTACCACAAGAAAAGGATAGCGGCCTTCGGCCAAATCCGCTTCCACCATGCTTGCCAGCGCCCCGGCATCCATTCTGAAGCGGTGATCCATTGGCACATTGCGCACAATGGCCTCTCCCATGCCACCGATCCGGATGGCTTTGTGGACACAATGATGCACCTGTTCCGTCAGGTAAATCACGGATTTTCTCACTTTTTCAGAAGTGATTTTTTTAGCGTCCCTGGCCGTTACAAACGCAATCAGATTGGCGATGGAACCGCCACTCGCCAGGTTACCCAAAGAGCCGTCCGGGTAGCCAACGAGGTTGCACATCCAGCGGATGAGCTCGTTTTCCATACGAACTGCGTTGGGGCCGGCATAAAAGATACCGGCATACTCATTACTCACCGCTGCCAGGTAATCACCCAGTGCTGTTGGATAAATACCGCCACCGGGAATGTAGCCCAGGTGCCCGCCCGAAGCAGGGTTGAGCCCTTCGTTCGGAACCTTTTCTTTCAAAACCGCCAGTACCTGCTCCATGGGTTTCGGCTGACCGTCGAGGGGCAGTTCAAGAACGCCAGCGTCGGGTTGATCCTTTTTTATATAAGCCTTGTTGTGGGGCAGGCCATCGATAAAATCGAAGGCATACGACTGAACGGCAGCTGTCCATTCGGTTCTTTGGGAAGGTGTCGGCTCAAGTGGGGCCGCAGCTTGTTCGAGTTGCAGTATTTTATCGCGCATGTAGTTTTATTTTTATAAAAACAGATACCGGAGCAGCATTACCGGCAGGTGTGCAAAGAAAAGGAATCTGTCACCTTTTAGCGACAAAAAAAATGGAGCAGGATGCAACTTTTACCCATGTCTGATTATCTTTAGAATCGCACCTGCCGACCAATATTTCCCAATATTTTGGTCAAAGTACTTACATGACAAACCGGGGATGCCTGAGCGCCCCCTTTTCCCATTTTATTTTTTAACGCTGGAAAATGCACTTGCAGCCAACTTGCCCAAAGGCGACAGCGAAGGAGCTTTACAGGGTGGTCTGTCTGGTGTTTTCTCCTTTTTTTTAACCTTTAAATTTTACTGAAATGAGTACACAAGAAATTGCGAACCGACTCGTCGAACTTTGCCGCAAAGGCGATTATGAAACCTGTTACCAGGAGCTTTACTCGCCCCGGGCGGTTAGCATCGAAGCGGATGACAGCTTTGGGCCCCGCCGGGTAGAAGGCATGGAAGCCATCCGGAAAAAAGGCGAGACTTTTAACGAAATGATTGAAGAAATGCACGGCGGCACGGTCGGAGATCCCATCGTTGCCGGCGATTATTTCTCCTGTACCATGATGGTCGACTGGACGATGAAGGGTATGGGAAGGCAACAAATGGAGGAGATTTGTGTGTATAAAGTAGAGGATGGAAAAATCGTCCTGGAGCAGTTTTTCTCCTAAGAAAAACAGGCAGGTTGGGTGCTCACCCAATCTGCCTGTTCTCTTTCTTTCCGAGTAAAACTATCTCATCAATTGCTGAGCATTACCGGCATTACCAACATCAAAATCTCTTCTCCTTCGGTCTCCTCCATTGGCAGTAAAATGCCAGCCCTGGAGGGAGTCGACAATTCCATCTTGACTTCGTCCGACTGCAGTACGTTCAGCATTTCAATCAGGAACTTGGCATTGAAACCGATGGTAACGGGCGACCCCTCATAATTGCAGGGCAACTGCTCATTGGCCTCATTGGAAAAGTCAAGATCCTGAGCGGATACGGTGAGGCTGTCCGGAGAAATATCAAGGATGACCTGATTGGTCGTTTTATTGGCGTAGATAGCAATCCGCTTGAGCGAACTCAACAGATCGGTGCGTTTGATGCTCAAGGTGTTTGGGTTGTCCACAGGGATGACCGCATTGTAGTCGGGGTAGCGGGCATCGATCAGACGACAAACGAGGTGCGTATTTCCGAAGGTAAAAAATGCATTGGCTTTGTCGAACGACACGTTCACTTCTCCCTCTTCAGGCAAGGCATTTTTCAATAAGTTCAACGCCTTTTTAGGAATAATAAAGGAGGTAGCGACTTCGCTGGGCACGTTGGTGAAGGTGTAGCGTACCAGTTTGTGAGCATCCGTAGAAACAAAGATGAGTTTGTTGAAATCCAGTGAAACATACACCCCGGTCATGGCAGGGCGCAGCTCGTCGTTGCTTGTAGCAAACAGGGTTTTGTTGATGGCATTGATCAGGGTACTGCTGGGCACCTTAACGGAATCTACATTTTCAGCTTCGGGGATACGTGGGTAGTCCTGCCCGTTTTCGCCCGCCAAACGGTATTTACCATAAGCAGAAGTGATGGTGATGCCAAAAGTTTCGTCATCAACCGCCATGGTGATGGGTTGATCGGGGAGTGCCTTCAGCGTATCCAGCAATATTTTCGCCGGCACGGCCACCGTACCATCACCGTCGGACATAACCTCAATCTCATTGGTAATAGAGGTTTCGAGGTCGGTAGCAGCGATGGTCAACTTATTCTTACTGATATTGAACAGGAAGTCGTCGAGGATCGGAAGTACCGGGCTGGACGAAATGGCACCGCTGGCAACCTGGATGTGTTTTAGTAATTCGGAGGAGGATACGCTGAACTTCATATAATAGTTGGTTTAATTTTGTAACGTGCAAATGTAAGTTATGGGATACATTTAACATACCTAAATATTCAACATGGTGTGGATAACCTTTAGGCTCCCTGCAACCACCCTGAGCGCAGAAATTCTCCAAAAAAAATTAGTCCATTAATACCTGATAAATTACGGATAACATGAGATCGTCGCAGGTCTTGTTGCCCAAACGGAAGCCGGGCTTGTGATAAGGCCAAATTGTCAGTTGCCGGCATTTTGATTTAAGCAACTATGACGATTATCTCCTTACTTTTGGCATTTCACCCTAAAAAAAAAACGCCCTTTCGTATGTCCAAATTAGACCGTTTATTGCTGACATTGACCTTCCTCCCGTTTCTCCTCCACGCCCAGGTCTCCGATAATTTCTCCGACGGCGACCTGACCAACAATCCGACCTGGCTGGGCGATGCTGCCAACTTCATCGTCAATCCTGCATTCCAGCTACAGCTCAATGCCCCGGCAGCCGGCAACTCTCTGCTCTATTTGCCAACGGCCGTCGCCGATAGTGCCGTGTGGGAAATCTATTTCCGAATGGACTTTTCCCCTTCCGGTTCGAACAGCCTGCACATCGTTTTGCAGAGCGATCAAAACGATCTGCTCAATGGAAATGGTTATTACCTTTTTCTGGGGGAAACGGGCAGCGACGATGCCATCCATTTTTACAGGATGGACGATGGCAATACCACATTGTTAGCGTCTGCATCCACGGGGGCTGTGGCAAATATGCCGACCGTCAGGCTGCAGATGAAACGGCAAACGGGCGGAAACTGGACCCTCTTTGCGGATTATGCGGGCGGGCAGAATTTCCAGACCGAATTCACCCTAACAGACGCAACATACGGCGGTAGCAACGACCAATTCTTCGGAATACAATGCGACTACACCGCCACCCGGACAGATAAGTTTTTCTTCGACGATATTAGTGTGGCACCGCTGGTACCCGATACATTACCACCTGTTTTGCTTTCTGCCAATGCCATTTCAGCAACGGAAGTAGAGATTTTTTTCGATGAAAATCTGGAAGAAAATGCGGCAACCGAACCCGCTAATTACAGCATCAACAATGGGATCGGCCAGCCAGCTGCCGCTTTCCTGGATGCCGCGGATAAAACACTTGTTCACCTCTCCTTGCAAACACCGCTGTCAAGCCCAAACGATTACAGTTTGACCGTTGACAACATCGCTGATTTGGAAGGGAACGTGAGTGGCGCACAAGCTGCATCTTTTACTTTTTTTGAACCTGACACCGCTGCCGAATTCGATATCCTTATCAATGAGATCATGGCCGACCCAACTCCTGCCGTAACCCTGCCGTCCGTGGAATTTATCGAACTCTACAACCGGAGTGAGAAAACGCTCGACCTCGAAGGTTTTGGCTTTTCGAGTGGTGGCACCCCGCGCATCTTTCCCGGCTATTTGCTCCAGCCGAAAAGTTATATCATCGTTTGCGACAATTCAAATGTGGATTCGTTGGCTTCGTACGGGGAGGTCATTGGTCTGGCCGGTTTTCCCAATCTGGTCAATAGTGGCGACGAACTGACTCTGACCGATGCTACGGGCCATACAATCCATTTCGTCAGTTATTCACTGGAAACGTACCGCAACCCGCAAAAAGCGAATGGCGGCTGGACCCTGGAACTCATCAACCCACTGGCGCCTTGCCAGGGCGAATCGAACTGGCGATCGTCGAACAGCCTGTTGGGTGGAACGCCCGGCCAGCCAAATTCGGTTTTAAACGAAACGCCCGACAGTCAGGGGCCTGACCTCCTCCGCGCTTTTTCCTCAGTTGATCAGCCCGATCGGATAGCGCTTTTTTTTAATAAAGGTTTGGAAAAAACGGCGGCACAGGACATTGGCAACTTTTCCATTTCCAACGGTATCGAAATAACCGCCGCTTCTTTGCTGCCCCCAGCCAACCAGGTCGTGCACCTCCAGTTGGCAGCCCCGCTGGCGGCCAGTATCGTCTATGAAATAACCCTCGCGGATGCCATTGCCGATTGCACGGGAAATTTTATCCAAAACAAAACAGCGACCATTGCCTTGCCTGAGCCCATAGAGCCGATGGACATCATCATCAACGAAGTATTGTTTAATCCTGCGTCGGGCGGGGTGGATTTTGTGGAAGTTTTCAACCGCTCTGCCAAAGTGCTCAACCTGGGTGATCTGGTTATCGGAAATTTGCGGGAAGGTATGGATACGGTAGTGCGCGAGATCGTAACCAACAAGTTGATATTTCCCGGTGAATATGCCGTTTTTACCTCCAACCCGGGCATTGTAAAAGCAAATTATACGGTTGAAAATATGGACGCTTTACTGACCAATGACCTGCCGGCCCTGAACAACGACGCCGGTAATGTAACTCTTTTCAGGGGCGGGGCGGTCGATGTCGTGGTCGTCGATGCCTTCGATTATCAGGAAGATTTTCACCACCCGCTGCTGGATGATCCCGACGGGGTTTCACTGGAACGGCTCAGCCCCGACGCCCCCACTCAAGACCGGAACAACTGGCATTCCGCTGCCGGAGCGGTTGGGTTTGCCACACCAACCTACCAGAATTCCCAGTCGATCCCCGATCCAAATTCGGCCACAGATTTTTTTGATATACTGGAAAAGAAACTCTCCCCCGACGGCGATGGCTTTCAGGATTTCCTGCTCATCAATTACAAAACAGACGGCCCGGGCTACACCGCTCAGGTTAAAATTTATGACATAGAAGGCCGCCCTGTTAAGACCCTTATCAACAATGAGTTGCTCCCTACCGAAGGTTTTTTACGGTGGGATGGCTTTACGGATAGGGGTGATAAGGCCCGTGTTGGCATCTATATAGTGTATGCTCAGGTTTTCCGATCGGACGGGACGGTGAAAGAGTTTAAAGAAACGTGTGTGGTCGCCAGCCAACTTTGATCTTTTCTGGCACTCCGCTGCGACAAGTTAAAATGAGTTAAGCCACCGTATTTTTGCCTTAATATCAGGTTAAAAACTCTTTTTCAAGTAAACGAAACTTTAAGTTTACTGGTCTAAAAAACAGAGCAGTTCGACAAGGCTCAGAAAATCTAAATCTTTGAAAACAGGGGATCGTTTAAAGGTTTTGCAAGTCGGCAACTTTTTATCCCGACGACCGGAGCCATTAACTTTACCTCTCAAAAAAATGAATATGAAAGCACCAAACCTTTTGATTTTATTGGCGGCAAGCTTGATGCTTTTCACCTCTTGTGCCAAACTCACCTATTTCACCGAAGACCTGCACGAACAACAAGGCTGGACGGAAGCAGAGCTTAAACGGATTCAGTTTTATATCTCACAGGATGTCGTATTGAAACGGGAACTGACGGGAGGCAAATCAGAAATCATTTCCGGTAAAATTAAAGTCGAAAACGGTAGCAAAATCGAAGAGGTCGTCATCCCGAAAGGCACGCCGGGCACATTCCTGTTCAGCCCGAAGGAAAATCGTTTCGCAATCGCCTTTGAAGACGGTGGCGACAACCGATACCTGATGTTTGGGCCAAGCCCGAAATACAGCGATCGCTTCGTTATGCTGGCTTCGGACTGGAATCGGCGCAGCGGAAAGGTGAACTACGACGGCAAGCAGTGGCGAGTCAGCTCTGACGATGCCTACGCTGCCCTGATGGTAGATCTGAAAAAAGTAGACAGATACGATAAAAGCTCCAGAACGGCTAAAGGCCGTCGGGTTGGAGGCTGAAAAAATGCCGGCCGTAATCAGAAAGACCGGCCGGCATTTTTTTTAAATTTTACGGGCCAGGCGACACAATACTAAAATCAACATGGTTCAGTTACAAATCTTTCCTATCTTGCCTTCCCTTATATTTTTTCCCTAATACTTACCAATAAAACAATAGTGTACTGCCAAATTAATTGTCCCCACCGGATACCGGACAGGGGTTTAAAATGTATGAAACATGAGTAATATCAATGCCAAGTGGCAAAAAGAAAACACCTACGACGCAATTGTCATCGGTAGCGGGATCAGTGGGGGTTGGGCAGCAAAAGAACTGAGCGAAAAAGGTCTCAAAACCCTGGTTCTGGAGCGCGGCCGTTTGATCCAGCATGTAAAAGACTATCCGACAATGAATTTCAATCCCTGGGATTTTAAGTTTCCCGGGGGAAAAGTTCCACCGGATGAAATAGAGAAGCATTACCAGAAACAAAACCGGACAGGCTACACCGTAAATGAAGCCTGGAAACACTGGTTCGTCAAAGACGACGAACATCCCTACTCAGAAGTCAAACGTTTTGACTGGATCCGCGGCTACCACGTCGGTGGGCGTTCGATCACCTGGGGGCGGCAGAGCTACCGCTGGAGCGACCTCGACTTTGAAGCCAACGCAAAAGAAGGCATTGGAGTAGACTGGCCAATCCGGTACAAAGACATCGCCCCGTGGTACGACTATATCGAGGAGTGGATCGGCGTGAGCGGACAAAAAATGGGGTTGCCACAACTCCCCGACGGAAAGTTTCAACCACCAATGGAACTGAACTGCGTGGAGCTGACAGCAAAAGAAAAAATTGAGGCAAAATTTTCCGAAAGGAACTTAATGATTGGCCGGACGGCACACATCACTCAACCAACCGACCTGCAAAAAAAACTGGGGCGGGGCAAATGCCAATTCCGGAACCTCTGTATGCGGGGTTGTCCCTTCGGAGGCTATTTCAGCAGCAATGGCGGTACGCTGATCGCTGCCGAAATGACCGGCAATATGACCTTGCGCCCCAACTCCATCGTTCATTCACTGGTGTATGATGCCAAACAAAACAAGGTCACCGGCGTCAAGGTATTGGATGCTGAAACGAAGGAAGAACTTGAATTTTACGCCAAAGTCATTTTTGTAAATGCATCTGCATTCAACTCCACCTGGATACTGATGAACACGGTCGATGAACGTTTCCCCAATGGCCTGGGTAATGAGAGTGACCAACTGGGCCGAAATGTAATGGACCACCATTTCAAAGCTGGTGCGGAAGCAGATGTAGATGGTTTCAATGACCGTTACTATTCCGGCCGGCGTGCCAATGGCGTTTATATACCACGGTTCCGCAATTTGGATAACCGAACCAGGCAAAAAGATTTTCTCCGGGGCTATGGTTACCAGGGGGGAGCCAGTCGCAAGGACTGGAAGCGCCTCGTAGCCGAGATGGGCATTGGCGCCGACATGAAATCACAATTGCAGGAGCCGGGCCAGTGGCGCATGGGAATCAATGGTTTTGGGGAAATGCTGCCACATCCTGACAACCGCATTTCTCTCAACAAAGATGTTTTGGACAAATACGGCATGCCTACTCTTACCATGGATGTGGAAATAAAAGAGAATGAGATCAACATGCGTAAAGACATGCAAGCCGCAGCCGTAGAAATGCTGGAAGCAGCTGGCTTTAAGAATGTAAAGCCTTATGAAAAACCCTACGGTCCTGGTCTTGGCATCCATGAAATGGGGACGGCCCGTATGGGGAAAGATCCTAAAACATCTGTGCTTAATCGCTGGAACCAGGTACACGAAGCCAAAAATGTTTTCCTGACCGATGGTGCCTGCATGACCTCGGCCAGTTGCGTCAACCCGTCGTTGACCTACATGGCCTTAACGGCCAGGGCAGCCGACTTTGCCGTCAAAGAACTGAAAAAAGGAAATCTATAATTAAAAGTATTGGCTGCGGCAGCCATTGATTGAGTGCCGCTGCCAATTCCACCAGCCAATAAAATGAACAGAAGAGACGCAATAAAAAAGACATCTTTTCTCCTTGGGGGAACACTTTCTGCCAGTGCCATTTTTGGGGTCATGAGCGGTTGTAAAGCAGAACCTGTACTGGACTGGACTCCTGCGTTTTTCACCACAAATGAAGGAGGAATCATCGAAAAAATGGTCGATCGGATCCTGCCCCGTACCGATACGCCCGGCGCCTTGGATGCCGGTGTACACGCATTTATCGACAACATGATGGCCAGGTTCTATCAGGAAAAAGACCAAACGGCTTTCCGGACGGCCCTGATGACAGTCGATGAGGATGCCAAAAAAGATTTTGGTGAAAACTTCACGTCACTAAGTGCAGAACAACAGGACGAACTGTTGAGAAAATATGATGCCGTCGCCTACTCCAACACGACCGGAGAAGATCACTTCTTCAAAAAGATTAAGGAACTGACGATTCTTGGATTTTGCACATCCGAAGCTGGCGCAACAGAATTTTTAGAATACGACCCGTTGCCGGGCGACTACAAAGGGTGCATCCCGTATTCCGATGTAGGCAAAGCCTGGGCAACCTGATCTACGGAAGAAAGCGACAACGCTCTAAAAACCTGCCGACAGTCTGCTGCAAGCCTGTTTCATCAAAAAAAGAACCATGCAGGCCCTTTTTAGCCAGGGCTGCCGGGATGTCTTTTTCCAGGTTTAATGCAGTTTGCGTTTGGAAATGAAAGACTCCGTTCTCAGCTAAATAATCCGCCAGGTATTCCTGCTCCGTCTGCCCCGGTGTTGGGATCAACAGTGCAGGTTTGCTTAACCTGGCCAGATCCATGATGGAGCTGTATCCGGCTCTCCCTATAAATAAGTCGCTGGCAAGAATGGCCTTGTTTAGCGCCTCTCCGGCAAGGGCTGATACGACCTGAATATTATTTCCCACTTTGTATTGCTCTGCTGTACGTTCTGTTTTCCCCTGAACAATTAAAAATCGGTAAGGCAGTCCGGCAGCCTGTTTGACAATAATATTTTCCAGATTTGTCCTTTGTGGCTCAGGCCCAGACAGAACAACAACCGCATCATATTTCTTGTCTTCCACTCTCTTCTGAAATCTGGATAAAGCCCCGATAAAGTGAATGTCCTTTATCGGCGTGCCATGAGATAGCGAGCCGGAAAGGTTTGATTTCGCAGCCGAGTCAGGAACCCAGCACTCATCGAATTGTCTGATGAAAAAATAGTTCGTCTGACGGCCAAACCATTGTACGATGGGGGAAGGAGCAATTAGGTTTATTTGATGAGTGAGGAAGGCCGTGTAAGTTTTTTTGGAAAAACACCCCATCCGGTTGTCGGATATGAGCCCGTCGATCCGGTGCTCCATTACAATTTCCCTGACTTTTTGATGCTCCCGGTAAATGGCTAAGGTTATTCCGGGCAGCATCCGCATAAGGTCAAAGACGATATCCTTCGATTTGTAAGTAATGCCATACCCGG
>JBFIJS010000012.1:0-18784 GCA_041600595.1 Saprospiraceae bacterium
CTGCAAATGGCCAACCTGGCTGCAACTATTGCCAATAGGGGATATTACTTCACCCCCCATTTTGCAAAGGGTTTCCTGAAAAATGAAACCTTACTCAATAAACCTGGCGACTTTCAACGGAAGATTATCACACCGGTGAACCCTGGTTATTTTTATCCCATTGTTTCCGGTATGCAAAAAGTGGTGGAAGCGGGGACTGCCCGGGGTGCCTTTGTCGAAGACATTCCCATAGCCGGTAAAACCGGAACCGTCCAAAACCCCCAGGGCGAGGACCACTCTACTTTTATTGGTTTTGCCCCGGTAGAAAACCCTAAAATCGCCATTGCTGTTTACGTTGAAAACGCAGGAGGTGGAGGGCGCTATGCGGCTCCGATCGCCAGCCTGCTCATTGAAAAATACCTCCGGGGCAATATTTCTGATCAGCGAAAATGGAAAGAACAACAGATGCTGGACGCCAAACTGATCGAGGAAGAATTGCCCTAAATCCAACAAAAAAAAATATACAGGAATTGAGAAAACCAGGTACTTGGCAAATATTCGACTTTTCCCATCTGCTGTTCCTGTTTTCTTTGTTTCCCCAACTTAAAGCATGATTATTTCAGCCATTGTCGCAACTGCCAGGAACAACGTGATCGGCAAAGACAACGATATTCCCTGGTATTTGCCAGCCGACTTAAAGTATTTCAAAAAAACCACGCTGGGCCATCACATCATCATGGGGCGAAAATCTTTTGTCTCTATTGGCCGGCCATTGCCCAAGCGAACAAACATCATTATCACCCGCGATCCTTTTTTTGTGGCTTCCGGCTGTGTTGTCGTCCACTCTCTGCCGGAGGCAATCCGGGTGGCCAGGGATAATGGAGAGGAGGAAGTATTTATCATCGGAGGTGGCCAGATTTACGAACAGGCCATGCCGTTGTTGAATAAAATTTATCTAACGGAAGTCGATACAATGGTTGATGGCGACGTTTTTTTTCCCTCAATAAACCAGGAGGAATGGGAAGAAGTAGGCAGGGAAAATCACCAGCCCGACGAAAAAAACGAATACGCATACACCTTCGTCATTCTTGAAAAAAAGGTGCAGTAACCAGAAAAAAAGATGTCCTGATCGTAGAACCAGCGGTTGCAGCTTACCTGTTTTACGGTGTAGTTTCGCCAGTAAAAAACAATCAACTATGCAATATAAAATTCCATTGTTCACCCTCCTCCTCTGCACGTTCACAGTCCTCCATACGACTGCCCAGAAGTCGCTCCTGCAATCCGGCCCCATGCTTGGCTACACCGACATGATGGAAACGATGCTGTGGGTCCAAACCAAAAGTCCGGCTACGGTACAAATCATCTATTGGGAAAAAGATACAAATCCCGTTTCTCCTAAAAAATATACCGACCCTTACCTGACGACCAAAGCGGAGGGCTACACCGCCCGGCTGGTGGCCGATCAGGTCGAACCGGGTAAAAAATACGATGACCAGTTGCTTATCAACAAGGTGCCGGTTGAATTGGACTACCCGACCACCTTCCAAACGCAGCCTCTCTGGCAATGGCGGACCGACCCGCCGCCATTCAAAATGGCCCTGGGCAGTTGTTTCTATGTGAACGAACCAGTGTACGACCGGCCAGGCAAACCCTATGGCGGCGACTACCAGATCCTCGAAGCCATTCACGATCAGCAGCCCGACCTGATGCTTTGGCTTGGCGATAATACCTACCTGCGGGAGGTGGATTGGTACACCCGCACGGGGTTTATTCACCGCTATACTCATACGCGTTCTTTACCCGAGCTACAACCCCTACTGGCCTCAACCCATCATTACGCCATTTGGGACGACCATGATTTTGGGCCCAATGACAGTGACCGGAGCTTTGTCCACAAGGGTTTAGCTAAGGAAATTTTTCAACTTTTTTGGGGCAACCCAACTTACGGCCTGCCCGGTAAAGAAGGAATCACAACGTGGTTCAAATTTGTGGATATGGACTTTTTTCTGGTGGACAACCGCACTTTCCGAAACCCCAACAAGCGTACCTCCGGGGAACAGGTATTGATCGGGGAAGATCAAATGGAATGGCTGATTGATGCCCTGGTAGCCAGCCATGCACCTTTTAAATTCATCGCTATTGGCGGGCAGGTTCTCAACCCCCGGAAAGCTCACGAAAGTTACGCCAACCTTTGCCCTGAAGAGCGGACTTACCTGCTGAAACGCATTGGAGAGGAAGGGATCAAAAATGTGGTCTTCCTGACCGGCGATGTCCACCATACAGAATTGAGCAAACTGGAAACTTCAAACGGATCGACTATCTACGACCTGACCGTCTCGCCTCTGACTTCCGGTGTGTATGAGGCCAACAATGAGAACAGCCTGGTGGAAGAAGGCACGGTTGTAAACGAGCGAAATTTCGGCATCCTCGAATCCTCCGGTCCGCGTACCAGCCGGGTTCTGACTATCAGTATTTTTAACAGCAATGGTGAGGAAAAGTGGAGGAGGGAGATCGCCGCTGAAAAATAACCGGCTAACCATGCGGTACTTTTTACCAGAACACCGGAAATACCTGCGAATATTCAACTCCGGCAGGACATACCTTCTCCGGGCTATGTATTAGATTTTATTCGGTTGACGGCCAACGGTAGACGATACTGCTTAAAAACATTTCAGTATAAAATCTATTGGTTTTAGAAAAACGGGGCCATTCCTTTATTTATGGAAAAAATATTAACCAGCGAGCTGGTTCGGAAAAATCACCAGTCCGTTTTCTTTTCCTTTTTTTTCTCTTCCTTCGTGGTGGTCTGAGCCGCCTTGGCAGCAGCAGCATCCCTGGCCTTCCGAACGATCATTTCCTGATTGGAAGCAAAAGCCTGCAATTCTTTATAAGTAGCAACCAGAGCCCTTGGCGGGAGATAATCGCCTGCCCCCCAGGTCACCCGGCTGTCGATTGTTTCATTGACTTCCCGCATGAAATAATAGATGTTTCCGGGTTCCTCAATATCCATTTTGTACAGTTGCAATGAAGCTACTTTCTCAAATAAAGGTTTAGCCTCTTTGGCCTTGACAGGCTTTAATTCCTGATAGGGGCCATTGACGCCGGTCTGTTTAAAAAGCTGACCATTTTCCAACAAGATATAAGATGTTTCAACACCTTCGTAGCCACCACCATCACCAAAGATGAGCTGCCTGGACGGCAACTTTTCGGGCGTGTATCTGACCACTTTGCACTGTGTGAAAAGCAGAAGGAGGAAAACAATCGTTGGTAGTACTTTTTTCATGTTCGTTTGGAATAATGAAATGAAAGGATGAAGCAACGGGAACATCGATTACCCGGCTCTCTCCCGGTCATTTTTGTCAAAAACAAAGGTAGGAATTTCTTTTATGCACTTTCCGGTGAGGTCGGGTGCCTGGTGTCGTTTCCTAAAAAAAAGTTAAAAAGCGTATAATGCCAGCAAGCATTTTGCATGGAATTGAACTAATAGTTACTTTTGGCACCGTCTTATCTGTAGACAAAACGGGTTTATCCCATTATCCAATCAACATTCAGTCTAAAACAAAATTCACATGAAAAAATTATTCTTCCTGTTCGCTTTTATGGGCCTTTTCACCTTCGCCGCTACTGCGCAAACCAAAGCCTGTTGTGCTTCAAAAAATGCATCCGCTGCGGCTTGTGCAAAAACAATGGACAGTGCGGCTTCTGCTGATGCCAGCATTGTGAAGCAGGTTGCAAATACCGGTGAAGTATCATACGTGCGGAAAGAAACTTGCCCTGAAACGGGTAAAGTAACCATGACTGCAGTCGAGTATTGTACCAAGACCAACAAGTTTGTCAACGTTTCTCCAAGTGAAACAGACAAAGTTGCCTGCACCAAAAAAGCATCGGCTACAAAAGTTGCTTCTACATCGAAGAAGGCCTGCTGTGCCAAGGGTGACAAAGCCGCCTGCACGAAAAAAGCCAGCACCGAAAAAGCAGAAACAGGAGCCAAAGTAAAATTGGTCAATACAACCGAGGGTAACTAATTAAAACCCGAAAGTTGAAGAAAAAAAGGCAGTTGTCCGGGAGACAGCTGCCTTTTTTCGTTTATCTGACTGTCGTTTGCCTCCTCTCCAACGGATCAGTATACCAAACAAAAGCACGGCTTTACATTTCCCAAAAACAAAATCCCTCCTCATCCATTTTCTATCCAAATAACTTAATTTCGCAATCCCAACCCGCAGCCGGGAGCATACATGAGTTTTTTTTCACCCGGCAAACAAATTTTTCATGGCAAAAAAGAATACTAAGAACAACAACGGCACGATGCCCACCGTCAACCGTTCATCATCCACCGTTGAAGAAGAAGTCATTGAAATTGTCGGAGCACGGGAACACAACCTCAAGGGCGTAGACCTGCGCATCCCCCGCAACAAACTGGTCGTGATCACAGGAATCAGTGGAAGCGGGAAATCCTCATTGGCTTTCGACACCATTTACGCCGAAGGTCAGCGGCGCTATATGGAGACATTTACTTCTTATGCCCGCCAATTTATTGGTTCCATGGAGCGCCCCGATGTAGAACAGATCACCGGCCTGAGTCCGGTAATTTCTATTGAACAAAAAACCACCAGCCGAAACCCCCGGTCCACGGTTGGCACGATCACGGAGGTCTATGATTTCATGCGCCTGCTGTTTGCCCGGACGGGCGAAGCCTACTCTTATAATACGGGTAAAAAAATGGTCCGCTACAGCGAAGAACAGATGATGGACGAGATCATGGGCCAATTCAACCAAAAAAAAGTTTTGCTGCTGGCCCCGCTCATCCGCGGTCGAAAGGGACACTACCGGGAGTTGTTTGATCAAATGAGGAAACAGGGCTATACAACCATGCGGGTGGATGGCGACATTACGGAGCTGGTTCCCGGCATGCAGATCGACCGTTACAAAGTGCACGATATTGAACTGGTCGTGGATAAAATAAAGGTTTCGAAAGATCGCAAAGACCGCATCGTTTCCTCGATGCAAACCGCCCTGAAAATGGGCAACGGGCTGATCTTTATTTTGGATGTGGAGAGCGGAGAGGTGAAAGCTTTTAGCAAACACCTCATGGATGCCGAAACCGGTCTGAGCTACGAAGAACCCTCTCCGAATGCCTTTTCTTTCAACTCGCCCTACGGCGCCTGCCCGAAGTGCAATGGCCTCGGAGAAGTCAATGCAGTGGATATGGCAAAGGTCATCCCGGACGATACAAAGAGCATTGAAGACGTAGGAATTGCTCCACTGGGTGAAGTGCGGGACACCATCGTCTTTAAGCAGCTGAAAAAAATCGCAAAAAAATTCAAGTTTACTTTTAAAACCCCCGTTAAGGACATACCGCCCGAAGCGTTGCAGGTCATTTTACACGGAGGCGATGAGTCGTTTAAAACCGTAAGCAACTATCAGCACGAGCAAGTGTACGACCTTGGCTTCGAAGGCCTGGTAAGCCAACTGGAGCGCTGGTATAAAGAGTCGACCTCTGAAAAAATACGCCAATGGGCGGAGTCTTACCTGACCATCTCGACCTGCGATGAATGCCAGGGCATGCGCCTGAAAAAAGAAAGCCTCCATTTCAAAATAAACGATAAGAACATTGCCGAACTGGCCGAAATGGATCTGGGTATTCTCCATGACTGGATGAACGGCCTGGAAGCAAACCTGAGCGAACGCCAACTGACGATTGGCAAAGACGTACTCAAAGAGATCCGGTTGCGCCTTGGCTTCCTCATGCACGTTGGTCTTGATTACCTGACCCTGAACCGAACGGCGAGAACCTTGTCCGGAGGGGAAGCACAACGGATCCGCCTGGCCACACAAATCGGATCCCAACTGACGGGAATTACCTACATCCTGGACGAACCAAGTATCGGCCTGCACCAACGCGACAACCACCGCCTGATTGAAGCACTGAAAGAATTGACGGACATTGGCAATACGGTACTGGTGGTAGAGCACGATAAAGACATTATGTTGGCTGCCGACTATGTGATCGACCTGGGGCCCGGTGCCGGTAAGCACGGCGGCGAACTTGTTGGTGAAGGCACTCCCGAAACGTTTATCAAAAATAAAACCCTGACTGCTGACTACCTCAATGGCAAACGCCAAATAAAAGTCCCTAAAAAACGCCGCAAGGGTAATGGCAAATTCCTGGAGCTCAAGGGAGCCGACGGTCACAATTTGCAAAATGTCAATCTGAAAATTCCCCTCGGTACTTTCACCTGCGTGACAGGGGTGAGCGGCAGCGGTAAAAGCTCCCTCATCAATGAGACCCTTTACCCCATTCTCCGGCAGCATTTTTACAACAGCCTGCAGCGCCCATTGTCCTACCAAAAAATAAAAGGACTTGAGCACCTGGACAAGGTCATCGAAATTGATCAGTCTCCGATTGGCCGTACCCCTCGTTCCAATCCGGCTACCTATACTAATGTATTTACCGACATCCGTGCCCTTTTTGCCAAATTGCCCGAAGCAATGATCAGGGGCTACAAAGCAGGCCGGTTTTCCTTTAATGTTAAAGGTGGCCGCTGCGAGACCTGTGGCGGCAGCGGACAACGGGTCATTGAAATGAACTTTCTGCCCGATGTTTACGTCGAATGCGAAACCTGCCTCGGCCGTCGCTACAACCGCGAAACACTCGAAGTTTTATACAAGGGAAAAAGTATCAATGATGTGTTGAATATGACCGTTGAAGAAGCGACGGAATTTTTTCAGCCAGTTCCCAAAATCTACCGCCGGTTGAAAACCCTGCACGACGTGGGGTTGGATTATATCACCCTCGGTCAGCAAGCGACTACCCTCTCCGGCGGGGAAGCACAACGCGTAAAACTCGCCGAGGAACTCTCCAAAAGGGACACCGGCAACACGCTCTATATCCTGGATGAACCGACCACAGGGCTTCATTTTGAAGATATTCGCCACCTGCTGCGGGTACTGAACAAACTGGTAGATAAAGGCAATACCGTCCTGGTTATTGAGCATAACCTGGACGTGGTAAAAATGGCTGACTGGGTCATTGACCTGGGACCGGATGGTGGACGACGAGGCGGAGAAATTATTTGTGAAGGCACACCGGAACAGGTGGCTAAAAAGAAAGGTAGTTTTACCGGAGAGTTTCTGAAGCTGGAACTCCAGCAATGATGGCAACAGCTGCATAATTTATGAAGCAAAATCAGGTCATACGGTGATGTTGTTTCAATGGACCGGATTTTCTTTCGGACTTTCAAACAGCCAACTGTCCGGCCTACAGGCGTTTTAAGATTGAATAATTACTGACAAATATTTTATCAACTAATTTCACCGGATACAGCAATGAACGATCGATCTGCCAACTTTCCCGAATTAAAATACCTCGACCGGGCCTCCGACCTCCTCGACAGCCGGTTTCGGGTCCCCGGAACGGATATCCGCTTTGGGTTAGACTTTCTAATCGGGCTGATACCTTTCGCAGGCGACATTTTCACCTTTAGTTTTTCGGGCCTGCTCGTGGTTGCCATGGCTCGTCATGGTGCCAGTGGAATGGTCGTTGTCAAAATGCTCTGGAACATATTGCTGGATGCTACAGTAGGCGCAATCCCTATTTTGGGCGATTTGTTCGATTTACAATACAAAGCCAACCGGCGTAATTATCGGCTGTTGGAGGAACATTACAGCGAGGGGGCGCACCAGGGTAGTGCCTGGCCAGTTATCGCTGGTATCCTTATCGTATTGCTGGCCATGTTGTTTTTATTGTTGTGGTTATTGTTCTGGCTGGCTGGTCAGTTGTTTGACGGCGTTCAGGCCCTGTTTTAAGAAAAACACCATTGGTTTCAAGACTCATCATGGCACCTCTACCCGGTTCAACACCTGGCTTACGATATCTTCCTGTGTAATATTTTCCGCTTCTGCTTCATAGGTTAAGCCAATGCGGTGCCGCAAGACGTCGTGACAGATGTTGCGAACATCTTCCGGAATAACATACCCACGGCGCCGGAGGAAAGCGAGCGCTTTTGATGCCAGAGCCAGATTGATGCTGGCCCGGGGCGAACCACCATAATTGATCAGTGGCTCCAGGTTGGAAAGACCGTATTCACCCGGGTTGCGGGTAGCAAATACGATGTCGAGGATATAGCGTTCTATTTTTTCATCCATATAAACCTTTTGCACAGATTCTCTGGCCTTCAGGATGGTTTCCTTGCTGATCACATCTTTCACCTGCCCGAAGGTATTATCATTCAGGTTGCGACGCATGATCTCCCGCTCCTCTTCCAGGGTCGGATATCCCACTTTTACTTTTAGCATAAAACGGTCAGTCTGGGCTTCCGGAAGCGGATAGGTTCCCTCCTGCTCTATGGGGTTTTGCGTGGCAAGAACGAGAAAGGGTTCTTGTAGTTTAAACGTTTCACCTCCGATGGTCACCTGTCGCTCCTGCATCGCCTCCAACAGCGCCGACTGAACTTTGGCAGGGGCCCGGTTGATTTCGTCGGCCAAAATAAAATTGGCAAAGATCGGCCCCTTGTGCACGGCAAAACCGGAAGTAGCCTGGTTGTACACCATTGTTCCGATAATATCTGCGGGCAACAGGTCAGGTGTAAATTGAATGCGTTGAAAATCAGCAGAAATTGCACTCGACAAGGTTTTGATCGCCAGCGTTTTAGCCAGCCCGGGGAGGCCCTCCAGCAGGATATGCCCTTTGGTCAGCAGCCCCAGCAACAGGCGTTCGATCATGTTGGACTGACCAACGATCACTTTGGCCGTCTCGGCATTTAGTTGTTCGACGAAGGCACTGTCGAGATAAATTTGTTGATTAAGGGCTTCTATGTCTGAAGAGGTCATTGTTAAGAGGAATATTAGAAAACGGGTGTTGGTGATCATTGGTGCCTAAAACCTCAGCAGAGGCCAACCAAACCCATCGTGGTTCGGTGAAAAGAAAATATGACAAATTCTTCCCGGTCCTTTCTTTTCGTACCCACTGTGCTATGGGATATCTCCGGGAGTGCTGATTTTCATAGGCGGACAAAGATAAAGGTTCGGGGGGTTATTTTGCATGGCGACTGAGTTTTAGCGGCTATTGATTTGCCGGCGCCGGCCGTCACCTGTTCAATGGTAAGTCAACGTTAAAGTGGTATACCTTTTTCGTTTTGGGATCATCCTCAGCAGCACAGGTCACCATGTAAATTTTATGGTTGTTTTTTTGAATCAGTGATTGTCCCGTGATATAGTATCCCTTCTTATCGAGAACCAGTTCCATGTCCCGTGTACTGCTCACGACGATAGCGTCTTCGGCGGTAGTACCCGATCCGCTTTGAAGCGGCACTTCCATCAGCATGTAATACTTTTTATATCCATTCACGGTAGCCAGGCTATCATCTACCAACCACGAGGTATAAGCCCTTTCCAACAGTGCAGCCAGGCAGCCGGGATTTTTTTCTAAAAAATGATCGAGCAGATTAATGGCATCCACATATTTCTCCCGCCGGCCTAAAGCATTGGCCGCATCCAAAATCCGTTCTTCCCGCACGGGATCGTATTCCGGGCTGAGTGCATAACCATAATAAATGATGCTGAGTTGGTTGAGGCTTAATGTAGTGTCCGCTTTTGCAAAGCGTTCCGCCAAATTTGGCAGAAGGCTGCTATCCTGCTCGAGCCGGTACCCGAGCGTTTGGATGGTTTCACCAAAAATGGTCTGACCATTGGCATGCTGGAAAAAGAACAGGGCAAGGGCAACAAATAATAATTTTTTCATGGTATTGATTTTCAAAAAATGAAACGAGCCATTAAAGCATCGAAAAGACACACAACAGGAGATAGTTTCACATAAAAAGTACATCCTGTTTTAATTGCCTTGCCAGATGAATAGATTTTGGTTGAGACGAGATCCGTGACCTGTCTTTTATGTTGTTCGTTTTTCACCCCGCTGTGGGTGCTGTTCTTCGCTGTTTTTTTTCAACTCACTCCCCGCTTTCCAGCCCTTGCAAAACCCCTTTCTCGATGGCGGGTACTCCCCGTTGCATCCAAAGCGGCATGGGTTCATCTTTCAGGTAGTGGTCGAAAAACTGAGCCATCCGGATCTGAAAATCCTTCCGGTTCTGAAGTTTGACGGGCCAGTGCGGTTCGCCATTATAGTTGAGCAACCACGCTGGTTTACCCAAACGACGAAGGCCCACAAAATATTCGATGCCCTGGTACCAGGGTACCGCACCGTCTTCGTCGTTGTGCAGGATCAGAACCGGGGTATTGACTTTGTCGAGAAAAAACAATGGCGAATTTTCAAGGTAGCGCAGAGGATATTCCCAGATAGTACCACCGATGCGGCTTTGTGTCCGCTCGTACTGAAACATCCGGCTCATGCCACTACCCCAGCGAATACCACCATAAGCCGAAAACATGTTTACCACCGGAGCACCACTTTCAGCACATTTAAAAATATCGGTCTTGGTGAGCAAATGAGCCACCTGATAACCACCCCAGCTGTGCCCCTGTACGCCGATGCGATCTTTATCTACGAAACCTTTATCGATCAAAGAAGCGACACCGGGCAGGACGGAATTCTCACAGCTTTCGCCAGGATAGCCCGTCCGGTAAGGAATATCCGGGTTGAATATGAGATAGCCCCGGCTGGCGTAAAAAGAGTAATTAATGGTCGAGCGCCCCGGGTAGGGCCTTGGGTAGCTGTGCAGCCGGTCCGAGCTTTTTTCATAAAAATTGACCAGCATGGGGTATTGCAGATTGGGGTCGAAGCCTTCCGGTTTGACTAGCATACCTGTCAGTCGCTGTCCGTCGAGGGCCGTCCACTCGTACAGCTCGATCGTCCCCCAGCTATATTCGTTTTGCTGAGGGTTCGCATGGCTCACCCGTTTGGGCGTCTGGAAACTGAGGTTGGAATAGAGCAGGTCGGGAAAAGTCTGGAAATTTTCTTTGGTAAAAATAAATTTATCAGTGTCTCTGGCTTTAATCGGGCGGCGGCTGTAAGCGAAATCTTCCTGTACCAGTTGCATCGGTTTGCCAGCCCCCAGCAGCAGGTAGCCATAGCCGCTGGCCTTAGTTTTTTCATTGAAAATATGGAGCATGAGCCGCTGACCGTTTTCCACAAATCGCTCCTCCCGGTCCAGCGGCATGTAACGGTACACGGTATTGTTTTCGCGGCCAAAAGTCAGGCGCAGGGGGGCTGTATTTCCAGTGGGATCGAACTGCCAGATATCATAGCGGTCGTAAATGAGAACGGCCTGATCGTTTTTGGTCCAGGCAGCAATACCATAGGGCCAGGGATAATTGGGCACATCATTTTCCTCATCATAAAACGGATGGGGTGTATTGCTGGTCAATGTTTTAATCGTCTTGTTTTTGACCGAATAAGACACATATACACTATCGATCCGGTTGTACCAAATGATATAATTGGCCTTCGGTGAAAAATCGACATTGCCATTCAACCCTTTGACGACCTCCGTTTTACGGCCTGTTTTGGTATCGACCAGATAAACATCTTTTCGGGCGCTGCCTTCCCAGGAAATCAGCTGCAGATAAGCTTCTTCCGTGTAAGCAATTGCCAGGTTGGCATTGCCTTCATCACCTGTTCTTACTTCCGGCAATTCTTCCGAACCGATTTTGGTAAATTTATTTTCCCCAATGTGCCAGACGGTTTGGTAGCTGCGTTTTTTTTCGCGGCTGAGTTGGTTTTCCTGCTGGGTGTAAAGACGGCCTTCGGTGTAGCTCCAAACCTCAACCTCAACTATTTCATCGTCGAGCAGGTTGGTGTCTTGCAATATGGGTGGCGGGGCAATACCGAAATACAATTTTGCCCCGTCTTCAGAAAAATCGGGGGCAGCATTATCACTGATCAGCCAGCCCTGCGGTAAAAAGCCAGCCGTTTCGTCGGCTATGACCCGGGCCGAATCGAGTCCTTTTTTCCAATAGCAAAGGTCGATGGGCGGTACTTGTGCTTTGGTGGTATCGAGGTTGGCACAGAAAGCAACTTGCTCCCCTTTTTCATCGAGGCTCAACTGGCTGTACTTACCTTTCTGCCGCCACATGGGAATCATTTGCTGTAGTTCACAATCGTATAAATAAACACCTTCCAGCATCGTGGAGTCATTGCCGGTACTGTTCAATAATACCCGCGGGCCTTTTTCTGCCACGGCATAATCAAGCACAAAACCAACCACCTCTTCTTCACCGGTGGCCAGTTGGTGCAACACGAGTTTGGTCCCCGACTTCTTGCCTTCTTTTTTTATTTTACCGTTTTTAGGTTTTTCGGTACGGGTACTATCGGGCTCGGCAACGGTCGTTGTATCGACAGGTGGCTTTTCTTTTTTGATCTCTTCCACCTCTTTATGGTAGATGATCCAGCCCGACCATTTTTCAGGTACCGTGAAAGATTTTACATCCGCTATTTTTTCCAGGCTTTGGCCATTCAGTTGTAAAATACCCAGTGAGTCTTTGGGTAAATCGTCTTTTTTGACATCCCGGCGGCGCATCGCCCGGATACTGTCCTCGTGTGGATGGATTTTAAAAACCAGGTATTGATTATCGTTGGAAAAAGAAGCCTTTTCGCCACGCTCGTAGGTATAGGTTTGGCCACTGGCAGCATTCCATAATTTAAGGGTCGCATCCCCTTCTTCAGCTTTCAGCGTATAGGCAACCCACTGACCATCGTTGGATATAACCGGGTCTTCTACTTGTTTCCAGGTTACGAGTTCTTCATGGGTGAGTTGTTTTTTTTGGGAAAAAACGTTGCAGGCCAGCAAGAGGCCAAGTGTCATGAAAACAGTTTTTATCATGTGGTAAATTTTTCGTGAAGATAGAAAAATGAAGACTGTTTAATAAAACTTAGGAAACATTCCGTCACACCTCCCACTCCTTACCCGACCGGTAAACAATACCTTTGAAAAGCGCAACGACACTACCTTCCTGGTTGGTCACAGTGATCCGGTAGTTCGCTATTTTGTACGATAGTTTTTCCTCCACCGCCTCTGCGGTCAGTACATCTCCTTCCTTTACTTTCTCGGTATGGGAAATAGAAGTTTCAATAGACACCGCATGCCGCCCCCGGGAGTTGGAGGCAAATGCAAAGGCACTGTCGGCTAAGGAGTAGGTGATACCTCCATGAGCAATGCCAAAGCCATTCAGCATTTCCCTCCGAACTACCATCCGCAGCACGGAGCGCCCTTCTCCTTCTTCCACCCGTTCTATCCCCAGCCACTGGCTGAAATAATCTTTCTCCATCATGGCATCAACGATGCGGGCAGGCTTTGATTTTTCCGGCATTTTTCAGGTATTTGTCGTGTAAAATGTTTGTCCACTGCTTGCCATTTTTCGGAGCAAAGGACTGCAACGGTAGCGGTCTTCCAGGTATTCCTGATACAGCTCATCCAGTTTTTTCACACAATTGGCAATGCCTATTTCGTCGGCCCAGCGCAATAATCCTTTGGGGTAATTCACTCCTTTGGTCATGGCAGTATCAATGTCCATGGCCGATGCAACATTTAAGTAAAGTGCATCGGCCGCTTCGTTGATAAGCATGGCTACAATCCGGCTAACGATGGCTTGTCCAAGCTCCGGATTTTGCTCCGGGGTTGGGTTGTCGGCTCCTTCGGCATAACTATAAAAACCCCGACCAGATTTTTTGCCCAACCAACCAGCCTCAGAGAGGCGTTTCTGTGAAAATGCGGGTTTGTAACGAGGATCAAAATAAAAAGCTTCAAACACGGATTCTGTCACCTTGTAGTTTACGTCATTGCCGATAAAATCCATAAGGGTAAACGGCCCCATACGGAAGCCGCCAATCTCCGTCATTGCCCAGTCGATGGTCGCCACACCGGCAATACCCTCTTCGTAAATACGAAGGGCCTCTCCATAAAAAGGACGGGCTACCCGGTTGACGATAAAGCCGGGCGTGTCTTTAGCGAGAACAACTAATTTACCCCAGCTCTCAATCAGTTGCTGGCACTGCTCCACGATGGCGGGGGCCGTTTGAATAGCAGGTACCACTTCCACGAGTTTCATCAGCGGAGCCGGGTTGAAAAAATGGATGCCGAGCACCCGCTCCGGGTTTTCGCACGCCGAGGCAATGGCCGTTACGGAAAGGGAAGAAGTATTAGTAGCCAGGATACACTGCTCATTGGTGATATCTTCCAATTGGCTAAATACCGATTTTTTGACAGACAAGTCCTCAATAATCGCTTCGATGATCAGTCCGGTATCGGTAAAGGCCAGCATATTGTCCACAAAATAAATCCTTCCGAAAATGGCCTTAGCCGTCGGGTCATCTATTCTGCCCTTTTCAACGAGGCGATTGAGAATTTTTAGCAGTTGGTTTTGTGCCCGTTCGAGGGCTGCCGGATTATTGTCGTACAGCAGCACTTCATGACCCGCCGTAGCTGCCACCTGAGCGATACCACTTCCCATCGAGCCGCTGCCGATTACACCTATTTTTAACATCTCTTGATATTTTTTAAAATTATTTTGCAAGGTTTTTTGGCGGTGTTCTTCAACGTTGACTCAATAGTCACATTTCCGCCACACCTATTTCCTCCAAAAGAAACTGGTCAACACTTCGATGGTTTGCACTATTTTTCATTTTTGGCGGTGAGGCACTTATCAGGACAATGTGCTTACTTTCGGAATGTAAGCAGTAGAGCAGCCTTTATAAAAGGAACTATAGGTTTTCAGGAGTAAGCGCCAAAAGTAAACAGAAAAGCCCGTCCAAACAGGACGGGCCGGCATGCTTATAGGATTCAACTATTAATATCTTTATTATTTCAGCTGGCGATCGCTGGAATAAATTTCTACTTTTTCTGAAGTGAGCTTGCTCAACGGAATGATAATGATTTTTCCGTCGGCCTGCAAAGTTAAGGAAATACTATCCATGGCAACGACTTTGCCTGTAGAACCATCCACACTGACCATATCCCCGATTTTCACCTTGTTTTTACTGTAGAAAGAAGCAATAAAGTTGGCCATCGTGTCTCTCGATGCAAAACCGTATCCAATGGAAAAAGCCAGAATCACTCCGCCCAGGATAACTGTCAGGTTTGAAGTGATGAGCGCTGTATCAATACTTGCCTGGGCCATGGCACTGATCGTCAGGGTGAGGAAGATCAGGTAAAACACAAAGGTTGCAATGACTTTTGCGGATGGAATGGCCAGTGCCGTACAGGCAGCATACACGATATTTTTGATAAATTCAGCCAGATAAATGCCCAATATGAACAGGACCAGAGCAGAGAGTAACCGGGGTAAATAAGTGATTAAATCACTAACCATACCGGACACTACCTCCATTCCCAGCACATCGGTTGCCATCATGATGAAGATGAGCATCAATAGATAGTACACCAACTTCGACAAAAACACACTAACCTTGATCTTTAAGTTAGCCTTCGTCGCAAATTCAGTCTCGTTGATTTTTTCACCCAGAGCATCAATTTTGACGGCGCTCAGTAGTTTTTCCAGCGCTTTCGCGATGATTTTTGCCAGTAGCCAGCCCAGCAGTAAAATAGCAAGAGCCCCGACAACATTGGGGAGGGCTGAAGCAAATTTCAACAACACCTCTTCTACAATTTGAAGAATGGACATATTATGATTGAATTATTCGGTTGACAAATGGAGTGCAAGAAAAGACAAAGTTAAAAAAGTCAACCAGTTAATGAACTGGTTGACTTTTTTACTTTAAAACTTAATACGGGTGTCTGGAGAAATCTAATAAATAATGGAACTTTATGGCTGTCATTCACCATCGGGGGCCTTACCGCCAATGCCCGGGGCACCATCGTCCATATCTTTACTGGGTACACCACTGAGTAGTTCTTCTGCAGGCAACCCGTCAATTTCCCTTAAAGTACCTCCCATCGTCAGGACAAACATTTCCAGTGCTTTTGGAATAAACAACTCCATTGCATGGCCCATCATTGACAATATCTGAAGGCTTCCCATCAAATTATCTTCAATATCCGGTGGCACAGGAAAATTGAGCTCATCTTCCTCTTGCATTTGCAAGAAACTATTGTTAGCAGCGTTCATATCAATCAATTTTAAGTCAGTTTAGCTAATATTCCATAGGGGCAAATATTATTTGATACTTTCCAAGCGATGTATTTTGTTTAAATGTTTGTTCAGGTTTCAGGATACATTCTTTTATACACCTCCTGCGCTTTGTGTTTAGCACGTTTGATTTTCATCTTTATGGCGCTTTCAGTTTTGTCCAGAATAACCGCAATATCTTTTATCTGCATCCCATCCTGGTATTTCATCAGTAGGATCGCTTTGTCGCCTACGGGTATTTCATTCAGTACTTCTCTCAACCGGTTCACCTCCATGGTCAATAACGCCTCATCGTGAACTTCCTCTTCCAAGTCCGGCACTTTCTCTATTTCGTCCGTAAAAATGTTGGCCATTTTTTTCTTCTTCCTGATCAGGTCTATGCAATAGTTGTAAGTTATTGAATAAACCCAGGTAGAAAACTTAGACTGTGCGCCAAACTGGCCAAGGTTCAGGAATATCTTCATAAATATATCCTGGGTGGCATCCTTCGCCATGTGCTCCTCTCTTAACAAGGAAATGCACTTTCCGTACACCTTACCCGAATATTTTCGGTAAAGTATAGTAAAGTGCCTGGAATCCTTCGTTCTGAGGTATTCCTGAATCAGTTCTATATCTTTGGTTTTCGAATCTGTGTCCGTTCCCATTCGTTTTGTACTGGAACCACCTTAACTGATATCCAAGAGGTTTGGCTTATCGAGATAAGGTAAAAATATGTAGATCAACACCGTTTACAGAAAAAATCAGTGATATCAAGTCCACGAAAAACAAATTTAACAAAATTTTGTGTTGGGACGCAGAAATTTAAGAAGAGGTACACTGTTATCAGATGTTTTTGCAAAATTGAACAAAAAAAAGAGGCAGCGCTTGTGCACTACCTCAGCCCTAACCAAATAAAACCAAATTATTTATCTTGAATAACCCTTTATAAAGGGTTGATTTTTCAAATTTTAGTACTTGGTGTAAAATTTACGTTTACTTTCGTTTTACAAATTTATGGTGAAAGTTTGAAAAATTATAGCTTCGTCTGTAATTTTTTTTCCAAACACTAAAAAAAAAGAAAGACATGGAGCTGCCGGCCTCCTTAAATTATTGGAGCGTTTTTAAAAAATCAAAACATTATTCCGTTTTTCGGCTGATTTAGCGATATAATTTTAAAAACAAATCATAACCGGGGGCTCTAAAGAAGAGTGTTTCCCCACCTGTAAAATACAAATCAGACACTTTGAATTGTTCTAAAACACTTAAAAATGATTGTAAAAACAACTTACCTGACCCTTTTTCTTAGTGTAATATCTACTTTTAGCCTCCATTCTCAAACCCTGCCAACCGATGTTGATGCTTTTTTCGTTCGCAAAATTCACGATGTAGCGTTGACTCAGGGGCAGTGCTATCCCTGGCTGCGCCACCTCACAAAAAAAATCGGGGCAAGGCTAAGTGGTTCCCCTCAGGCCGCCGCGGCCGTAGAATATACCTATCAGATGCTGGACACATTGGGGCTGGACAGCGTATGGCTGCAACCCTGCACGGTGCCTCATTGGATCAGGGGAGAAAAAGAAGTCGTTCGTATTGCTGAATCGGTCATGGGCTCCGTTAACCTGAATGCTTTAGCCCTCGGCAATTCAGTGGGTACCGGTAAGTATGGAATTTCTTCGGAAGTGATTGAAGTGAAAAATTTTGACGAACTGAAAAAGCTGGGGGCAGCAGTACAAGGCAAGATCGTCTTTTTCAACCGGCCTTTTGACCCCACGCAAATCAACACCTTTGCGGCTTATGGCGGTGCTGTGGATCAAAGAGGCAATGGTGCATCAGAAGCTGCTCAATACGGAGCGGCCGGGGTGGTTGTCCGTTCAATGGCCTCCAACCTTGATGATATCCCTCATACCGGTGGCCTCATTTACAAGGAAGGCGTTGAAAAAATCCCGGCAGTAGCCATCAGTACCAATCACGCCGAACTATTGAGCAGCCTGCTGAAAGAAGGGCCGGTAAAGGTTTTCATGAAAACCAATTGCGAACTCTTAGAGGATAAACTTTCCTACAATGTTATTGGAGAAATAAAAGGTAGTGAGAAACCTGAAGAAATCATCCTGGTCGGTGGCCATCTCGACTCGTGGGATGTTGGGGAAGGTGCCCACGACGATGGCAGTGGCTGTGTTCAATCCATGGATGTGCTGCAAGTATTGAAAAAAACCGGCTACCAACCCAAGCGCACGATCCGATGTGTGCTATTCATGAATGAAGAAAACGGCCTGCGGGGCGGCCGGACGTATGCGGAAGAAGCAGCAAAAAATGGAGAATTCCACCTGGCTGCGATCGAAAGCGACCGGGGTGGGTTCACCCCAAGGGGGTTCACTGTAGACGGGGAACAAGAAGTCTTCGCCGAAAAATTCCCGCTGTTGCAACCCTGGCTGACCATTCTTGAGCCATACGGACTGCGCATCAAAAAAGGCGGCGGCGGTGCAGATATCTCACCTTTGAAAAAACAGAAAACCTTGTTAATCGGGTTCGAACCGGACCCGCAGCGCTACTTCAATTATCACCATACCCACGCCGATACCTTTGAGACCGTGGATAAAAGGGAGTTGGAATTGGGTACGGCCGCTATCACAAGTTTGATCTATTTACTAGATAAATATGGTTTGGGAAATGCCAATTGAGTACACTGTAACAGAAATTTATTTATGAAATGAGGAGCAGGGAAAGTTGTTCTTTTTGCAACACCCGGAAAGCCTGCCTCAAGGGATTTTAAGGGGCGGCGTCGTCCCGATGCATC
>JBFIJS010000013.1:0-18568 GCA_041600595.1 Saprospiraceae bacterium
ACCGTTACCTTCTTTCCCATTTTTGAAAAATACCTCGATGAGCACGGTATGCCTGAGGATTTAAAGTACCTCTCCGTTTTGGAGTCTGCCCTCAACCCCAAAGCGGTTTCCAGGGTTGGTGCAACCGGACTGTGGCAATTCATGAAAGAAACCGGTACCGGCTATGGCCTGAAGATCAACAGCCGGGTCGATGAGCGTTCGTGCCCCAACCGCTCGACCATGGCGGCCATGGAGTATCTAGCCAACGCCTTCGAGCGGTTCGGCAGCTGGGAGTTGGCCATTGCCTCTTACAACTGTGGTGCCGGCAACATCCGCAAGGCCATCAAAAGAGCAGGCGGTGAAACCGATTACTGGGAAATCAGCAAGTACCTGCCCCGTGAAACCCGCAACTTTGTTCCGGCTTTTTTGGGTGCAAAATACATGGTCAATTACTACCATCTCCATCAGGTAGCTCCCGAATATGGCCACCTCGATCTGCAGCTGACGGATAGCGAGCTGATCTACAATGAAATGTCGTTCGAGACCATTGCTGCGGTAGCCGGTATCCCCGTCTCCGTGGTCGAAATGCTCAATCCTGCCTTCAAAAAAGGATATATCCCCGCCAATGATTATGGCCATTGGCTGGTACTGCCCCGGCGCACCATGCAGGCGCTGCGGGATTATGTAGAACTGCTGCGGCCCGACAACGCCTCTCCCAATGAGCTGCCGTCACTCCCCGATCTCGTGGACGAAGCCGATTATACCCCCGACGAATATTATCATAAATTGTTTTATACTACCCTGGAAGGAGACCGCCTGAAGGCACTTGGAAAAACATTCAACTGCTCGGGTTACAACCTCAAAGCCTGGAATAACCTCACCGAAAACCAACTCAAAAAAGGACAGGAATTAATGGTGTGGTTTCCCAGGGAAATCAAGCGCTTTCCGCCTTTCACCGGTAAAATAACTATCGTGCCGTCCAAGTCAAAAGCACTCCGGGAAAAAACCATCCCCCGTCCGGTTGCAGTTCCGATCAGCGCCATTGAACAGCCCAAACTGGCACCGGTTCCCGTCGACACCTACCCCTACCAGCAGCTGGAGGCTTTGGCCGCTACCGTAGCCGAACAATCAGCCACCGCAGCAACGGAGGGAAAAAAGCCGGTTTTACAGAGAGTGAGAACGTGGGTGAACGGGCGGCAGTTTTTACCCGTGAAAAAGAATGAGGATAGAAGAGAAAAGGGCCATTAGCACTGTGTAATCTAAATTAGTTTATGAAATGCGGCGCAGAAAAAGTTGTTCCTTTTGCAACACCCGGAAAGCCTGCCTCAAAGCGAGATGAATCCTCCGGCCCACTTGCATGAAAGAAAAATTAAATTACAGAGTAATTAGCCCAACCATTCCGGGAAAATATTCTTTTCCCCTGTCCGCTCCGCACGTTGTTGAAACCAAGCAAGACAAAAACAACTTCTATTGAACATCTAAAAGGTAGCTGCGCAGGCAGCGCCTTTTTTTTTTGCCTTTCCCGCACCTTTCTTTCCTTAACCCGGAAAAAATTTCATCATCCAGGAATCTTTCCCGATCATTAGGCTCATTTTTAACCAGCCACATCTACACATGACCAATCCTTTTTACAAAAAAACAAATCGGCGGGAGTTTGTAAAAACATCTGGCCTCGCCACTGCAGGCGCCTTGCTTATCCCGTCGGCACTCGCTGCGAAGGCACACATCGACGGATCAGACATCATCAAAATAGCACTCATCGGCTGCGGCGGGCGCGGCACCGGTGCCGCTATGCAGGCCTTATCCACCAAAGAAAATGTCAAACTGGTAGCCATGGCCGATGTTTTCCGCGACCAGCTGGACAGTTGTTATACCTCTCTCACTGCGGATGATATTTCCGACTGGTCGGGTGGCGAAGGAAATCTCAAACACCGGATCGAGGTGCCGGAGGAGCACAAGTTCACCGGATTCGATGCCTATAAAAAAGCCATCCCGCTGGCCGACGTAGTGATCCTGACCACCCCGCCCGGTTTTCGCCCCATGCATTTTGAAGAAGCAATTCGACTGGGCAAACATGTTTTTATGGAAAAACCCGTAGCGACCGATGCTCCCGGCATCCGCCGGGTACTGGCTGCCGCTAAAGCAGCCAAAGAGAAAAAGCTAAACGTGGTCGTCGGTCTGCAACGTCATTACCAGACGGCCTACCGCCGTTGGATGGACCTGATACACGCCGGAGCCATTGGCGATATTGTGACCTCCCACGTTTATTGGAATAACGACGGTGTCTGGGTGCGTTCCAGGGAAGAATACGAAAAAAAAGCAGGGCGACCGCTGACCGAAATGGAGTACCAAATGCGCAACTGGTACTACTTCACCTGGATCTGTGGCGACCACATTTGCGAGCAACATATTCACAACCTCGATGTAGGTAACTGGGCCAAGCAAAGTCACCCCGTGCGAGCCCACGGCATGGGAGGACGTCAGGTTCGGGTGGGGAAGGATTTTGGGGAAATATTTGACCACCACTTCGTGGAATTTGAGTACTCCGACGGCAGCCGGATGTTCAGCCAGTGCCGCCACCAACCGGGCACCATGAGCCGGGTGACCGAGGCACTGCAAGGCACCAACGGCTCGGCCCCAAAACCGGGCGTTCTCCTCACCCGCAGCAGCCACGAAATTTTTAAACACGATGACCGCCAGGACCCCAACCCCTATCAGGTAGAACACGATGAACTGTTCGCCGCCGTCGCTCAGGGAGCGTATCAATACGCCGATGCCGAAAACGGTGCCATCGCTACCATGACGGCTATTCTGGGCCGAATGGCCTCCTATTCCGGTAAAATGATCGAGTGGGACGAGGCCATCGCTTCGGAAGTCAGCCTGATGCCAGACCGGTTTGCCTGGGATGCCGAGCCATCCGTCTTACCTGGTGCAGACGGGATGTATCCCTGCGCAATACCCGGTGTGACCAAAGTCATTTGACGGACAGCCGTCGCACAAGTTAATTACCAGAGAGTAGCCTGAAGATGGACTTGTTCCTTTTTTCATAAAATCAAACCACGTGCTATCAGCACTTTTATGATGAAATTCATTTTCTCTTTTCTCTTTCCCGTCTTTCTCTTTTTACAAAACGCTGCCAGTCAGGAAGCCGTAATTTATCTAAAGAACCCTTCCTTTGAAGGCATTCCCGCGGAAGGCTCCCTTAATGGCCGGCTGCCGGACGGTTGGTTCAACTGTGGTTTTAAAGATGAATCGATCCCCGATGTTCATCCCAAAGACAACAGCGCTTTTGGAGTCACTTTGCAAGCTGCCGATGGCAATACCTACCTGGGTATGGTGGTCAGAAGCAATGACACCTGGGAGAGCGTCGGGCAGGAACTAAACAGTCCTTTGCAAGCGGGAACCTACTACCGTTTCAACATTCAGCTCGCCAGATCCCTCACCTACGAAAGCTACAGCAGGTCGGATGTTAAAGTGGCCAATTTCACAACACCTTGCCTGCTACGGATTTGGGGCGGCAACAAACCCTGCGAAAAAGCGGAAATGCTCGGAGAAAGCAGTTTGGTTATCAATACCCGCTGGCTGACCAATAAGTTTGTTCTGCAACCATCCCAAAACTACACCCATCTTGTTTTAGAGGCTTTTTACAATACGCCGACCGGTTTCTCGTACAATGGTAACCTTTTGATTGACGACGCCTCCAACCTCGTCCCCATTGACAGCACTGCCCTGTCTGATTCGCTCACCAGTACCGCTACGATCGGTGTAAATGGAGAAAAGGCCGCCACCGTTCCGAAAGAAGTTGCGTCTCATTCCGGCTCAGCGCGCCACGAGTTTGCGGAGCAACATATGGGCACGGAATTCAGGATCATTCTGTACACGGAAAATGAATACCGGGCCAGAGAGGCAGCGGCAGCAGCCTTCGCCCGCATTGCCCGGTTGGAACAAGTGTTGAGCCATTACCGGGAGGACAGTGAACTCAGCCTGTTATCAGCGACCGCTGGCACCGACCAGCGTCTGCGAGTAAGCGATGACCTTTGGAAAGTATTGGTTTATAGCCGGGAGGTCGCCGACCGCTCTAAGGGGGCGTTTGATTTTACTGCCGGAGCGGCTACCAAAATCTGGCGACGGGCTTTTCGTCAGGAAACCTGGCCCGGCGAAGCGGAGGTGCAAAAAGCCCTCGCAACGGTGGGTTTTAAAAAAGTTATTTTAAAGTCTAACCAGGAGGTTGCAATCTGGCAACCCGGGCTGCTCCTGGATCTCGGTGGCATCGCCAAAGGCTACGCAGTGGATGAGGCCTTGAAAACATTGAAAGACAGCGGCATTACGTCAGCATTGGTAGATGGCGGAGGGGATATAGCCGTAGGAGAAGCCCCTCCCGGAAAAGCAGGATGGAAACTGAAGCGAACCGTTTACGACGAAGCAGGAAAAATAACTACCGAACCCATCACCCTTGTCAACCGGGCCATCGCCACCTCCGGCGATACGGAGCACTACCTGAACCACAACGGGAAAAAGTACTCCCACATCATCGATCCCCGCACAGGTTATAGCGTGACCACCGGCGAAATCGTTTCGGTGGTCGCCCCGTCGTGTATGGAAGCCGATGCCTGGGCCACTGCCCTGAGCGTGGAAGTCGGGACCAGGGCATACCTGTGGATGAAGAAACAGGGCATGCAGGCCTATTTTTCGAAATAAAAAACAAGTTGCTTTACACCTGTCCGGGGCCGGTAAAACGCATTCCCGACGGTCCGGCCCGCTTCACCCCAAATACTTTGGAATTACCAACAACTAAAGTTGACCAGCCGACACCACTTGCCCTTTCAATTGGATTACATTTGCCAAAACAATCCATCAGAGAAAGTTACGGAATGCAGCCAACGAACAATTAGCCGCCGGCTCAACGTTGGTTATGAAATAATGGACAACTTTCTATCTGTTTCTGACAAAATTATTCCTCAATGAAAAGAGTATTATGCACGTTGGTGTTTGCGCTGCTCAGCACCTTTACATTTTCCCAAAGCGACCCCCGCATTGCCAAAACAAAAACCCCTTTATCGGACATACCTCAGGTAACGATGCCTTTGCAGGACAATGAGGCCTTGCTGGCGGCTGAAATAGCGCGCCGGGAACCGGGCGTTGCCCCCCGGTTTGCGGTCAATTTGACAACCGACATTTGCCCCCGCACCCATGGCCAGTGGGAAATGCTCCGCAATGGCCAGGCTCTCTGGCGGTTGCGTTTGTTCTCCCAAAACGCCAAATCTCTGAATCTGGGTTTTACCAAATACCACATGCCCCGCGGTGGCAGCCTGATTCTCTATTCCCCGGATCATAAGCAGGTCATGGGCCCGTTCACACCCGCAGATAACGAAGAGCACGAACAGCTGTGGACACCGGTTTTGGACGGGGAAGAAATGGTGGTCGAAGTGCAGGTGCCTGCCCCCCAACAGCACTTGCTGAAATTGGAGTTGAAATACGTCAACCACGACTTTGTGGGATTTTCGGAAATGGCCTCCGGCTCCTGCAACCTCGACGTCATTTGTGGCTCGGCCAACGGATGGGCCATCGTGGACGCTTACCGGGACATCATCCAATCCGTCGCAGCTATTTCGACTGGCGGCAGCCTTTTCTGCACCGGTTTTCTGGTGAACAATACCCGGCAAGATTGCACCCCGTTTTTCATGACGGCCAACCATTGTGGCGTGAACAGTAGTTCGGCTCCATCCCTCGTCACTTACTGGAACTTTAACAATCCCACCTGCCGCCAGCCCAACTCGCCGGCCAGCGGCGCCAATGGGAATGGTTCCCTGTCGACCTTTAATACCGGTTCTGTCTGGCGGGCGGGTTACGCTCCTTCCGACTTCACGCTCGTGGAATTGGACGACCCCGTTGTTTCTGCCGCCAATGCTTTCTATGCAGGCTGGAACGCAGAAGACCTGGCTCCCAAAGACACCGTAATCACGATCCACCATCCAAACGGGGAAGAAAAAAGGATCAGTTTTGAGTTCGACGATACCTACATCGGTAATTTTACCGGTGGTAACACGCCGCCACCCAACCCAAACGGCACACATATCATCATTCCCGACTGGGACATTGGTACGACGGAAGGCGGCTCGTCGGGCGGGCCCATTTTCAATAACCAAAAACAAGTAGTCGGCCAATTGCACGGCGGTGCTGCTTCCTGTAGCAACAACGCCTACGACGCCTATGGCCGCTTCGCCCGTTCCTGGCTCGGTGGCGGAACGCCTTCGACAGGGCTGAAGAACTGGCTCGACCCGAACAACACCGGCGTCACCGCTTTGAATGGCCGCTCGACCGCCCAATGCAACCTCTTTGTGGATGCTAGTCCGGCGTCAATATCACTGTGCACACCCGCTGAGGCACAGTACACGGTGGCCGTCAGCAGCAATTTTCAGTCGCCGGTAACCCTTTCCACCACCAATTTACCGGCAGGGCTGATGGCCTCATTTGCCACCAACCCCATCGCACCGGGAGCCAGTACAACGCTTACCATCAGCAATACGAACGCTTTGCCTTCCGGCAATTATTCCTTTATGGTAAATGGCACCGATGGGTCGGATACTAATTTTTCCACCCTTTTCCTGACCGTTTCCAACGGCCTGCCCGCTGTTCCGGCCTTGTCCGTCCCCGTGGATGGCGCCGTCGGGGTAGATTTACTGCCGATCATGTCCTGGAGTGCCGAAGACAATACGATTTTTAGTCTGGAAATCGCAACGGACGCTGGCTTCAACAACCTGGTAGTCAGTGCGAACGATATATCCGGCAATACCTATCAGGTGGTGTCGGCGCTGGAGCCGGTACAGGAATTTTTCTGGCGGGTAAAAGGCATGAACCTCTGCGGAGAAAGTGACTGGTCGTCGGTACGGACATTCACGACCGAAGTGGTTGCCTGCACCCCCGGCATAGCAACGGATGTTCCAGTGATCATTTCTTCCTCGGGCACCCCTGTCGTTACCTCTACGATCGAGATCCTGGCTTCGGGCACCATCGACGATGTCAACGTCAATAATATTTTTATCGACCATACCTGGGTTAGTGACCTCCGTATGGAACTGACCTCCCCGGCTGGCACCACCATCGAACTGATGAACAATGTGTTTGCCGGAGATTGCGACGAGGACGATCTCGCCCTAAGCTTTGACGACCAGTCGCCCAATACCTATGCGATGCTGGACGGCATGTGCAACCCAACGCCACCGGCCCTGAGCGGCGTGTTCCAACCATCCGAGCTGCTCAGTGCTTTCATTGGTGAAGAATCGATGGGCACCTGGACGCTGACCGTTTATGACGAGGCCAACCAGGACGGCGGTTTGCTGATTAATTGGGAACTGGAGATTTGCAATGTAATCCCCAATGACCTTTCAATCACTCCCGGCAATAGTGATATCACCAATTGCCTTGGCGAGCCGGTCAACTTCGACATCAATCTGGGGGCAGGTTTTGACGGTCCGGTCATGCTGACGGCCAATGGCCTGCCCAACGGGGCCACGGCTACTTTCAGCCCCAACCCCGCCCCACCGGGGGCCCAGGTAACCGTCACCTTCAGTGATGGCACCGCCGGAAGCTACGACATAGACATCATCGGTACAGCCAGTGGGGAGATGGGCAGCACCCAGGTAATCTGGACGGTTGAAAGTGCACCCGACACACCCGCCGGCCTTTCTCCGCCCGCCAACGCAGACGATGTTTCCGTAAACATCATTTTCAGCTGGTCGGATGTTGGTGCAGCGGAATATCTGTTGCAGTTTTCCACCGATTCCACTTTTGCCAGCAACCTCTCCGAAGGACGGGTGTCTGTCACCACTTTCGATGCAACCGGGCTGCTCCCCTGCACCACTTACTACTGGCGGGTGTCAGCGAATGGCAGTTGTGGTGATTCCGGTTTTATGGCTACCCAAAGCTTCACGACGGAAGACGATCTTTCCTTCACCACCAACCAGCCAATCGTGAACATCTGCAACTTTGGCACCACCAGTGTCCCCATTGCCGTCGGCCCCTGTTTTGCCGATAGTGGCCTGGCACTAACCGTGGCGGGATTGCCAGCCAATGCCAATGCCACCTTTTCCTCCAATCCCGCTTTCTCAAATGAAACAGTCGATCTGGAAATCATGCTCAGCAACGTAACGGCAGGTAACTATCCGTTTACCGTCAACGGGACCGATGGCACCAACAGCGTCATGCTCAACCTGACTTTGCAGGTGCAGGCAGCGGCTGCCACCCCCGTTTTATCACAACCGGCTAACCAGGCGATCAATATTGGCCTGGAACCGACCCTTTCGTGGGGGGCTGCTACCGGTGCCAACAACTACCAGCTGCAACTGGCGACGGACATTGATTTTTCCAATATCATTTTCCAAACCAGCCAGCCCCAAACATCCCTGACACTGCCCCTTGTACTGGATCATTTAACCACCTATTACTGGCGGGTTACGTCCTCCAACAATTGTGGTCAATCCACTTCCGCTCCTTTCAGCTTCACCACCGAGGCTCCCAATGCGGTGGTGGAACTCAAAGGGCAGCTGCTGGAAATTTTCCCCAATCCGACCAGCGGCCTTTTGTTTGTAAAAAGTTCAGCTCCGCTAAATGAACCGGTTGATCTGCAAGTATGGTCGATCACAGGAAAGATACTGTTGAAGGACACCATGCGGCAAGGCTCCGACGGGACTTCCCTCCAGCTGGCGGGCTTCCCATCCGGCGTTTATCTGATCCGCATGACCTCCGGACAGGCTTTGCAGACAGTGCGTATCATCGTCGAATAAGCCGGGGATACTTCCCCGGTTGCGATCCTGGCCATCGTTTTTTCCGGTAACATGTTTTGGCAAGCCGAAAATCAGGGTGTTCGTTCTGTCTTTTGCAAAACTATTTGAGCGCAATGCTATTTATTAGAAAACAACGCAAACCAATATGTCGAATATACTCATCGCAGGTGGCACGGGCCTTTTGGGCAGTCGCCTCAGCCAATTGTTAAAGGAAAAAGGCCATCACGTGTCGCACCTCAGCCGCCAGGAAAATCTGGAGGCTGAATTCCCCGCCTACCAGTGGGATTTAAAGAAAAAATATGTTGATCCGGCGGCACTGGAAAAAGCCGACGTCATCATCAACCTGGCGGGGGCCGGCGTTGCTGATGCCCGCTGGACGGATGCCCGCAAGCAACTCATTATCAGCAGCCGCGTGGATTCGGCCCGGCTGTTGAAGTCATTTATCGAAAATAAAAAAACGCCGGCAAAGGCTTACCTCTCGGCATCGGCCATTGGTTATTATGGCGACCGCGGCAATCAACTGTTGCAGGAAACTGATCCGCCGGGCGAGGAAGGCTTTTTGCCGGAATCGGTCATTGCCTGGGAAAAGGCCATCGATCAGGTAGCCGAAACAGGCATCCGCACGGTGGCTTTCCGCATCGGGATAGTCCTTTCCTCGAAAGGCGGCGCACTGGAAAAAATGCTCCTGCCCTTCAAGGTATTCAACGGTACTTATTTCGGCGACGGCAGTATGTACTATTCCTGGATACATATTGACGACATGGCCCGCATGTTTATCGAAGCAGTGGAGAACGAAAAACTGGCGGGCAAATACAATGGCGTGGCCCCCCACCCTGCTACCAACAAGGAGATTATCCTGGCTTGTAAAAAAGCCCTCGGTAAGCCGGCCCTCATCCTGCCGGCCCCGGCGGTCGTCCTCAGAACGGCGATGGGAGAAATGGCCGATATGATCCTGGACAGTGCGAAGGTTTCCTCCAAAAAGATCGAACAGGCTGGCTTTAAATTTCATTTTCCGGAGCTGGTTCCCGCCCTCAAGGATTTATTGAAAAGAAAAATATAGTTTTACGCTGGACGACTGGCGGCCTATTGGGAGGCAGGTCAAAGCTTTTGATTGCCGTACGCCACCGATCATCCAACGTCAATATGTTTCGATTCGAGCATCCATACTACCTCTACGCCTTTGCAGTCATACCTGCATTGGTTCTTTTGTATTTCCTTTTTTTAAAATGGAGAAAACGGGCCCGATCCCGGCTGGGGGAAACCTCCCTGCTGCTGTCGCTGATGCCCGAATCGTCCAGGTACCGGGCTAACATTAAATTCGGCATGAGCCTTTTGGCCCTGTCGCTGCTTTTTATTGGCTGGGCCAACCCGCAATGGGGCTCCAAAAAAGAAGAGGTAAAACGCAAGAGCGTAGACGTACTCATCGCCCTGGATATTTCCACCAGCATGTATGCCCAGGACATTCCCCCCAACCGCATGGAGCGGGCCAAGCGCTTTGCCGAAGGGCTGATCGATGCGCTGAAAGGAGAGCGCATCGGCCTGATCCTTTTTGCCGGGAGCGCCTATTTACAAATGCCCGTTACCACCGACTACGCCGCTGCCAAACTATTCGTGCGCAGCGCCAATCCGGACCTCGCCGGGTCGCAGGGAACGGTCATTGGAGAGGCCATCAGCCTGGCCCGCAAATCGCTGGCAGAAACCGAAGGTAACCACAAGGCCCTGATCATTATCACCGACGGGGAAAACCACGACGGCGAAGCACTCGAGCAGGCTGCCGCAGCCAGGGACGATGGCTTTTTCCTCTTCACTGTCGGGGTCGGTACTGCGGAAGGTAGTTATATTCCCGTTTCCATCCGCGGTCGGGAAGATGTTAAAAGAGACCAGACCGGGCAGCCGGTGCGCTCCCAACTCAATGAAGAAATGCTGGAGGAACTCGCCCGGAAAGGAGAAGGGGCTTACTTCCACATTGCCAACGGGGAGGCCGTGGCGCAATCCTTGAAAGACCGCATCGAGCAAATGGAAAAACGGGAACTGGAAGTCCGCTCTTTCACGGAATACAACAGCTATTTCCAATACTTCCTCGGTGCCGGCTTACTACTTATTCTAATTGAATTTCTGATTTCCTACCGACGGGTTGGCTGGACGAAAGGGAAAGATTTGTTCAGTTAGCTCAGTGACCATCAAGTCAACTTGCCAGTCTTTAAAGTGTTTCCTTAATCATGCGAGACGCAGCTTTAACGGCAAGAGGTCCGAATCTTTTTTATCCTCACGCCCGCTAACTTTCTGTTTTGTTAGTTATTTTTTTTGGTAAAATGCTCTTTTAACGAGCCCGGGAATGCCCATCGGGTAATTTCCACAAAGCACCATCATGAACAAAATCATCTTCACAATGATATTTTTCTTTGGCATGTTGGCCGGCGGCCAAGCCCAGCAACCAACTACCGGCAACACGGCCTTCGACGCCGAACTGGATCGCCTGCTGGGCTACACAATACCATTGATCAGCGCCGGGGACCTGCATGCCAAACTGGACCAGGTGCAGGTGTTCGATGCCCGGGAATTGGACGAATACGTAGTTAGTCATTTGCCCGGTGCGATTCACGTTGGGTTCAAAGAATTTGAAAAATCGGCATTCAGCAAGCTGAAAAAAGATGAGCCGATCATCCTTTACTGCTCGGTTGGTTACCGCAGCGAAAAGATCGGAGAGAAGTTGCAGAAAATGGGTTTCACGCAGGTTTTCAACCTCTACGGCAGCATTTTCGAATGGGTAAATAAGGGTTACCCGGTGGAAAATTTTACCAACAAAAATGTGAAAGAAGTACACACCTTTAATGAGAAATGGAGCCAGTGGATCACCAACCCGGAAATCAAAAAGGTTTGGTGACAAACACCGGTTGCATTCAGGATTTCGGCTTCGAGGCCATCCTGCCCCACCCCCACCGGATCAGGATTAGCAGCCCCAGAAAAATAAGGATTCCCTGCCAGAAAGGAAGGAAGGAAACCACCCAGATGCGGGTTTTGTCCAATACCCAGAAGATGGCAAATAAGCCAAACATCATCATCATGAGGCCGGTGATTTTATCGAAGCCGGGGATGTGGTTGAGATCCACGTTTTTCCGGATCAGAAACAAGGTAGCCATCATGGAAAGAATGGGTAGCACCTGGGTGTACATGTCGGTCTCGAGGATGCTGCGACGTTCGAAGACAAACAAATAGACACTGAGGGTAACGGCAAAAATACCCGGGATGCACACCAGATAAATCAGGGTCGAGTAGAGATACGTCCAGGGGTCGAGGTGACCTTCTCCTTTTCCCAGTATACCGGCAAGCAGAGCCGTGAACGGAATCAACAAGAAATAAGAAACGATCCAAAAAGGGTTGTCGGCGAGCAGGTTGAAAAATTCTTGTAACGTCATGTTGCCTTGGTTGATTTTTTGGCAATGATACGTTTTTTGGCATTAACCAACACGTTTCAATTTGCTCCGGGTGGGGCGGTTGGCAGTTGGCAGTTTGCGGTCGGCAGTTTACAGTAGGCAGTTTGAGCGTAGCGAAATCCCGAATTCATTTCGGGGTGGCTTTTTTCGAGTGCCGATTTATTTTACATCATCTGCTTATCAATCCGCACAGAAGTATTTTTTCTTCTCTTTGGCCTCCTGGTATCCAAGTCCGGCGCTGTAACTTAAGTCGGCACAACCGTAGTCCCGGTTTTGAATAATCAGGTAGGCGAGGCCACGATTGTAATAAGCTTCTGCGAGGTCGGGGTTCAGTTCGATGGCTTTGGAATAGTCTTTAATCGCCCGCTGATGATACCCCAGGAGTACAAAGATATTACCGCGGTTGTTATAAAGCAGGGCATCATCGCTGTATTTCCGGAGGGCAAAATTCAGGTCGGAAAGTGCTCCGTTGAAATCGCCCAGCATTTTGCGGGTAAGGCCCCGGTTGTGAATAGCTTCAACATAATTTTGCCCGGTGCGGGCAATCACATTTTCATAATCTGCCAGCGCCCCCTTGTAATCACCTTTGGATTTACGCACGATGGCGCGTTCGAAATAGGCCTTTGTCAGGTCGGCCTGGTGGTAGATAGCCCGGTCTAAGTACTCGGTAGCGACCTGCTCATTGCCGTGACTCCGTTCAAACTTACTGAAATTGTACCAGGCAATGGCCAGGTCGGGTTGTAGTTCAACAGCTTTCTTGAAGGCTTCTCTGGCCTTTTCCACTTGTTGTTGTTTGGTGTAAACGATTCCCTGTAAATCATACCCGAGGGCAGCATTTGGGTAAAAACGGAACAGTGTCTCCAACGCTGACAGCGCTTCTGCCAACTCATTCCTTTCAATATCACCAACCACTTCTTCCAACATGCCTAACTCCGTCTCATCCATTTTTCCCTCTCCGATCATTTTGTACAGATAGTCATAATAATAATTCATTCTGTCATCCTGACTGAGTTCTTTCGAATCTGACTCCGGTTGAAAAGACATGATGTTGAGCAGGCCGTTTTGTCCATTCATGCCGTACAGGTTAGAAGCGTAAGGATTTAACTGGTTGGCGGCACGAAAATCTTGTGCAGCTTCTGTTTTCAGACCAATCAACTCTTTAAACTGAGCTCTCGCCAGCAGGGCCGTCACCGAATTTGGATTGTGTAAAACCGCATTGTCGAGGGCAAAAAGTGTTCGCTCCTGATCAAATAACTGGTAGTGGGTTTGTGCTTCCAGCAACAAACGCGGATGTTCCTCTCCGAAATTTTGTACGGGATATACATTATCATTTGTCAGTGGTCCGACCCGAACGGTCTGGGTAAAGGACCAGGAAGGAAGACAACTGAATACGAGCACTAAAACAATTGAATTTAGTATTACTTCTTTCATGAGTCTTCTTTTTAAAGGTTTGCGATTGTGCCATTTTATACGGCGCAATTCTACTTGTTACAACAATGAATACCCATGATTGTTGCCAGACTACTCATGTTGACAGTACTGTTATCGAGACATAAAGATACCTATTTCTGTGAAGTGTTTTGAGCCCAAACTGCGAAAGTCAGGCGGTTTTACCGCTAGTTTTTCTCAAGCAAAACAACGCTGATCACCTCCGCGTGATGTCGTCCGGACACGTCCGGGATGAAAGCCGTCATTTTCCAAACAACCGTACATGATTGAAGGTAAAAAGCAAAAGGGCATCCCCGCCTGACGTTTGAAAGGATGCCCCTTTGTGTCCCGGGATACTATTTTCCAAAGCGATATGCCAGCCCGAGCAGACCGACATCGGTGTGCATTTTACTGGTCATCTCGCTGCCCGGTACAGCACCCAGCGGATTGTCGGCCGCAATCATCATTGGGTTGAGCAACGGGCCACTCACCTCTGTTGTCAGACCGCGGTGATAGGCCAGACTCACGTTGAACCGGTCGCTGATTTCGTAAGAAAAACCAACCTGTACAGCGTGCTCAATCACCGCCGGAGCCGGAGCGGAAAAGAATACATTGTCTTCCGTTATTGGATTTGAACTGAAGGTATAGCCCAGACGGATCGGTACTTTTTCTACCATTTTCAGTTGCACCCCGGCGGCTATGACGTTGACGTTTTTCCAACCAAAACCAGCGACGGCACCATTGGGGTAGCCGTTTTCCGCAATGACCCAGCCCGTTTCGGCGAAGCCATCGGTATTTTCGTAATTGATAAACCGGTAGTCCAGGGCTACATCAAAAAGCTCAGTGGTATAACCCACACCTGCCGAAATGATCGCCGGATAGTCGAGGTTGAAATTAGCGACAGGGGCTATGCTGCCGTCCAGATACTGCCCGTCGATTTCCAAATCCTGGAACCACTGAGGGCTCTTGTAGGAAACCCCAATGTTCAGGCCCATTTCCGTTTGGTAAAAAACACCCGCCTGGAAACCGTAGCCCAGGGCAGAGGCCCTTTCCCCGATGGAGTAACCACTCTCGGAAGGGGGCGCAATAGGCACGGGTTGAATGAGCAGGGAGGAATAGTTAAACGTTGGGGCCAGGCCAACGGACAGACCATCGGCCACCTGATAAGCTGCGGTCAGGCCAAGCTGCATCAGCTGGTATTCCGAGTTCAAATGGCCAAAGCCAAACATGTTCTGCGGATAGAGTAACGGGTTAGAGTTGGCGGGGTCAAAGCCGGGGCTGCCCGGCAAGTTTGTCGTCGCCGGATAGTCCACACCAAAACCGCTGATACCAAAAGCAGAAACACCAAAGGCCCATTGACTATTCGGTTTTTTAAAAACAGCGCCCAGGGATGGCAGTGGGGATGCCCCCATTTCGTCATCTGTGGTGCCTTCGATGGTCATCACCCCACCCTGTCCGTCATCTGAATTAACTTTTGCATATACCGAAGGAGCTGCCGTAAAGTAGGCTACACTCAACCCCACTTCCGACCGGTCGAAAGCAGTAATAGAGGCCGGGTTCCATTGCAAAGCCCCCAAAACATCGACCGGCATGGCTGTAGCCGCACCTCCCATAGAAAAATTGATGGCACCAGAACCTTGCAATACGTGCCCCGTTTGGGCCTGTAACGACAGAGCGAGAATGGTAAAAAAAACAACAAGCAGGTTTTTCATGATTTACAGGTTTTCACACGGCATTTCAGCTGAAATCATTGAGCTGAAATGCCGGTTTTTTTTATGAATAAAAGAGTTTTCTAAAAAAGGTTATTCCGGAGTTTTTTACACCCTCTAAGTTCTTGCAGAATCCTCTTTTACAACTGTGACTTAGATCACACGTGCTGCTGTTTGTACCATGATTATTATTAGGAAAAAAAAGGGAGAAAATCATTGGAAAGAAAATACCCGGCAATACCTGTCCACCATCCTGAGGACATTTAGAATATACCACTTAATGTAAACGAATTAATAAATAGAGGGAAGGATTATTTTTTAAAGAGAGGCGGTTTCATTTATAAATTATCCAAAGCAAGCCAGTTTTATTTTTTCAAAAAATAAAATGGTCAGAAATCCGAGTATATAGGCTAACATATCCCCCCAATCGAATCCCGTCCCAATAACCGTTCTCGCCAGCGGAGAATCATGTAGCCCCAACCTTTTAACCAGTTGAAAATACTGCCCGACTTCCACCATGAAAGAAAATAATAAAACAACTACGCCTGCTATTGCCGGCACTCCATTCCAAAAAGATTTTAGAAAACAATAGAGCAAAATAACAACAAGATAGTCGCCGACATAAGGGCGGACAAATTTGTCTTTTATAAAAAGAGCAATAAATACTTCTATGATAAAAAATAATAGAGCTGCCGAAAAATAGAATTTATTAAAAACAATTTTCATGAAATGGCCTTACTGCGCAATAATTATTTTTCAAAATTCCAAACCGGAATATTTCTGAACGATCAGATGTAAGCCCGAATAAAATATCATTGCTGCATTTTTTGGGAAAGTCGAAGGAAGACAAATTCCGCCGGACGAACCAATGCCATCCCAATTTCAACATGAAGATAACCGTCCAGAATATCCTGCGTGGTCATCGACTCGTTCAGGCCGACCTTGACAAAAAACGCCTCCCGGGGAGTTGAACCGGCCAGTGCTCCGGCGTTCCATAATTGCTGCAAAAAGTTGTTTATCATGGCCTTGATATTGCCCCATGTGCCGGCATTATTTGGCTCAAAAACGAACGGATAAATGGCTTGCTTAACTGATTTTTCGACCATAATGGCAAAACGCTGTACAGAAATATAACGCCATTCGTTGTCATTGCCGGCCAGCGTTCTTGCTCCCCAAACCATCGCCGGGGCGTGCCCGATAAAGGACCTGATCGCATTGACGGATTTGCCCGTGGCTACATCAACATTCATGGTTCCCTGCTCGGCGTCCGTAATTTTTTCAACAGGCTTGATAGCAGAACTTACACTAACATTGGCGGGCGCTTTCCAGACGCCACGGCTGCCGTCAACCAGGGTGTAAACACCGGCGATGGCAGCAGAAGGAGGCAATGTCACGCAGAGGCCGTTGAGTTTCTTTTGCGCAGCGTCGAAAAGCGGATAATTTTTATCCTGCAAAGCAAGCAGCGTCGTTGCCTTTCCATCGACGATCACTTTTACGTCTTCGTCTTTATACTGGTATCGCAACAGCATTTCCAGATAGGGGTAATAGGCTGCCCCATATTTTAGATCAGTCACATTTCCGGCAATCGTTTTCCGAAAAAAATCAATATCATCAACGGACGAATGACGGTGCATATACACATCACAAATAGTAAAACGATCACGCAACTTACTGCACTGTCGCAGCGACTCATCGATCACTGCGTAATAATCCGCGGCCGCGGCCATATGGATGCCGTCGGAAAAAACCAACAGGGTTACTTCATTGACTTTCTCCACAGCCGACAAGCCACCCAACAGCGCCTCTTTTGCAACCGCTCTGCCTGCGTAATCGCCAACGGAAACGATATAGCAGGGCCCACCTCCATTGACAAAAAATGCCTGCAACGAATAATACATAAGATAAGGAGAAGGGTCCATATTTTGGGCAACGAGGCTCATCGGTTTGCTTTTCGTATCCACTTCCACCATGATGCCTTTTTCCTGGTCGGCCTGACCAAAATATTGCTGGTATTCCGAAAAGGAAGAAACCCGAAACGGTTTGTTCAACAGGTCACCTTCATTTTTCAAAACAGCTTTTTCTGTGTACCCGATAAAAGCCGGGATGGCCGTCTCGACCTGGGCAACGGAAGGGGGGAAATTCGAAGGCTCCTGTATGTAAACACCGGGGTTTGTAAATTCTGGCATGGCTTGTCTTTTTTTACAACGTTGATAAAATGCAAAGTGTAGCTTTCCGAAACTGAAATATTGCTTCCAACAAAGGTATTTAAATTTAAAAAGAGTCGGCGCAAAATGATAGCAGCTTGTTTCGGTGATCCGATCGGCTTATTGATGGATGTTCCGGGTGTCGCAGGTCTGTGTTGTCAGGAAGCCCTGTACTACCTGTTTGGTCACGGAGCCGTTAGATGGTCATTGAGGAAGCCCGGTCAAGCCGAACTGTATCCGGTGACAGACATGAGTAACTGCCTCCATGCATCGTTCTTGGGGGACTATGTACCAGATGTATTTGGCGGTAGCGGGTTACTCACAATAAAATTTCTCGCTGGGTGGGTTTGGCTTCCAGAGCCCCGCTTTTTGTTTGGTTATCCAGATGGTCGAATCGTTTGGATGAAATAGTAAGAAATGAAGTAACAGATCATGTGACCTTGCATGTATTCTTCTGTGCTTAAATATTTCCATAATTCTCTCTTGGTTCGTATTGCTAGATGCCTTGAAAAATTCGATATATAATTTCTCTCCAAAATATAAATCCGGCAGGACACTATCACAAAGGTATTGGTCAATAATATGGTTTATTTCTAAATCGTATTTCTTTTTATACCCATGCACTATATAGGCTTTGGATATCAGCTGGTTGTTTAAATGTTTTAAACGTTCATCCTTAAAGTCGTCATCTCTCGTTTTTTCATCCAAAAATTCAAATCTTTCAATTTTTACTTTGGATGCATCAAACTGGCAGCTTTGAATCGATAAAGATATTGAAAAGAAACAAAATGCCATGCTGGACAGGGTTATGTATTTGACCATAAAACTAATTGTAGGTTATATTAGAGCACGGCAGAAATTATTTATTTTCTGCCGCGCAATTTAAATTAATTAGCCACAACAATTCCTTTTAGCTAAGAACTTGATTAACGTTAAATTTTTCCACTAAGACGTGCCACAAACCAGATATCTGTTACGAAAGGGTGCCAGCCTCTCCTGTGCTGCAATGCCCACCAAGCAACAAAACCAGG